>JACQOM010000130.1 GCA_016202525.1 Chloroflexota bacterium
AGCCTCCAATTAGCACTCTCATCATTAGACTGCTAACTAATTATTTAACATTTATTGATGTCGATTGTCAAGCTCTGGCGCTGTTGTTTGTCCTGACGACGGGGCTAATTCTACCGCTGCTAATCCAGTTTCCGTAGCCGGGGGAGAAAGCCCAGTCCCAGGGTACAGAGCAGGACGAGAGCCATGGAGAATCCGCCCAGCGCCCATTGGGCGCCGAAACTCTGTGCAATGATACCGGCGGAAAAAGTCCCCAGGCTGCTTAGCCCCCAATTCATCATGTTGATGCTCATTACCCGCCCCAGGTATTCGGCTTCGGTGTAGGACTGAAGAAGGGATGTCCCCAGAGTCTGGGGTCCGGTCAGTCCTAAGCCAACGATTACCATCAGTGTTAATGAGAGAGGCCACGACCGAGAGAAAGAGAAAATGGTTAGTGCCAGCCCCAGAACTAGGTTACTGATTAGTAACATGGCACCCCGGCGTTTGTTCGGTAGGGAGGCGATGGCAAGTGAACCAATCATGGCCCCTACTCCTGAAGCGCTCATCAGCATGCCAAGTCCAGTAGCCCCTACCTTCAGGATGTCGTCGGCAAAGATGGGCATCATCATCTGGTAAGGCATTGATAGTATGATAGAAACAACGATGAAAGATAAAACGAGGAAAATTATGGTTTCATGACGCATGTATTTCAGTCCTTGTTTAATGTCGACCAGCGCATTTCCACCACGAACCGAGGTCGTACCGGTAACCGGCAGGAAGCTGGTGAAAAAGACAGCGGAAATGTATAACCCGGTCATGGCATAGAAGACAGCCGCAAAGCCAACGAAGTCGATAAGGAAGCCAGCCAGGGCCGGAGCCATAAACCGGAGGGTATTCATTCCCAGGCTGTTTAGAGCTACGGCATTCATCACGTTTTCGTCACTGACGATTTCAGGAATGATAGCCTGGCGTGACGGCTGCATCAGTCCCATAATGGTTCCCTGAAGGACTGAGTTGACTATCAGCACCCACCATGAGCCGGGATGCTCCGGACTGAGGTAACCCGTGGTCAAGAGAATGGCGACACTGAAAGCTACTACCGCTGAGGCAAGCTGGCCAGCTTGAATGACACGCTTCTTTTGCACCCGGTCGGCAATTACGCCGCCGAAGAGTGATAGCACAATCATGGGTAAGGCATTGGCTAAAGACATCAAACCCAGTATCGCCGCCGAACCGGTTAAACGGTAGATGAGTAGTGAGCGGGTGACCATCTGCATGTTCATGGAACCCCATTGCCCTACCATCCCGAGGAAATAAAAACGGTAGGCCCGGTTCTTCAGAGATGCAAAGGTTTTCAGATTGCGCAGGGATGCCTTGCTCCTGACCAGACCATCTGTGGCTATATCTACCCCAGTAATCGGGGCTTCAAGTTCATCTGCTTTATATTTCATTCTAGGTATTAAGTATAGTTTACGCTGATAGTTCTCAGAGAGCAAGTTGGCTTAATAGGTAAAGAGAAAGATTCTGATTAGCATTGCTGCTAATTCAGCTTTCTTAGCCGGGGGATAAAGACCAGTGTCAGGGTACATAGCAGGACAAGGATTAGGGCGAAACTGCCGATAGCCCGCGGGGCGCCAAAACTCTCCGCGAGGAGACCGGCAGCAAAGGTTCCGAGGCTGCTTAATCCCATGTCTATCATATTTACGCTCATCACCCGCCCCAAGTAAGCGGAATCCGCATAAGACTGAAGCAGAGTAGTCCCCAGCGTCATGCGTCCGCTTTGTCCCAGACCTACGAATACCATTATGACCAGGGAGAGCGGCCATGACCTGGATATAGAGAAGGCGACCAGCGCCAGCCCCAGCAGTATGCTGCTGACGATTAGGATGGCACCCCGTCTTTTGTTGGGTAAAGAGGCCAGGATAAGTGAGCCAGTCATAGCCCCCACTCCCGAGAGACTCATCAGTACTCCCATCCCGGTTGCCCCCACATTCAGGATGTCGTCAGCAAAGATGGGCATCATCATCTGGTAGGGCATTGACAGCACAACGACAACAAGAGTGAATACTATAACGGCGAGAATAGTAGTCTCGTGCGATATGTATTTTAGTCCGTCTTTGATAGCGCTCATGGCGCCAGCACCGCGAACCGAGGTTGTACCGGTAGCCGGGATAAAGCTGGTGAAAAAGACGGCGGACATATACAGCCCGGTCATGGCATAAAAGACAGCCTGAAAGTCAAAGGCGTCGATAAGAAAACCAGCCAGGGCCGGAGCTAATAACCGTAACGTGTTCATGCCCAGGCTATTCAAAGCTACGGCATTCATTACCTGTTCCTGGCTGACGATTTCGGGAATGATAGCCTGGCGTGATGGCTGCATCAGTGCCCAGATAGTCCCCTGGAGCACAGAGTTTACTATCAGGACCCACCATGAGCCGGGATGTTCTGGACTCAGGTAGCCCGTAGTCAGGGTGATAGCGACACTGAAAGCCACTATGGCTGCGCCAGCCTGACCCAGTTGAATGACGCGCTTCTTCTGCACCCTATCGGCAATTACGCCGCCAAAGAGGGATAGCACAATCATGGGCAGGGCATTAGCCAGAGACATCAGCCCCAGTATAGTCGCCGAACCGGTCAAACGGTAGATGAGGAGCGAGCGGGTGACCTGCTGCATATTCATGGAGCCCCATTGCCCCACCATGCCGAGGAAGTAAAAACGGTAGGCCGGGTTCTTCAGAGATGCAAATGTTTTCAGATTTCGCAAGGAAATCTTGCCTCTGACCAGACTATCTCTGGTGATGTCTAACTCAGCACTCGTAGCCTCAAGTTCATCTGCTTTGTATTTCATCGTAATTTATTGTTAGAATATAGTTTACGCTGATAGTTCTCGGAGAGCAAATCCGTCGGGAACCTTTGAGTTGAGAAATCGCGGGTGATAATATCGTTGCGATGTCAGCAATGGGCGGTTCTGCGAGAAGGTCAATTTTCCCCGAGATTTCTCACAGCTTGTACTTGGCGGTCACATAATTGCTGAGTCTGCCCCTGAATTCGCTGGGGAACTCGAACCCTACTTTGACCAACTGCACCATCTCCCTGCCCAGCTCCCAGGCCATCTTCATCGTTTTCTCATCACTTTTTATCGCCCCCTTCTCGGAAGCGGTGGCGGCAATGTAATCGGCCGGAATCATGTGATTAATGGCGATATTGAAATACAGGTCTTTAAGCACATCGATGCGCCCTAAGCTGCCGGCTACGGTAATCACCCCGCCGACTTTATCAACCAATCTGAAAGTGGGACGGCGTAAGGAATAAGTGCGGTCGATGACCGCTTTAGCCTGGCTGGCCATAGCGTAAAAGTAAACCGGCGTGCCGAAGATGATGCCATCGGCTTCTATAAACTTCTGGTAAAGGGTCTGCATATCATCTTTGATATGGCATTTGCCTGTATTGACGCAAGCCTGACAGCCATCGCACGGTTTTATCTCTTTACCGGATAGAGAGAAGAGTTCCGCGTCTGCGCCTTCTTTTTTAGCGCCGGCAAGCGCTTCATTCACCAGTATAGCGGTATTCCCTGATTTCCGCGGACTGCAGGATAGACCTAAAATCTTCACTTTTGCCTCCATATCGAACTGTGAGAGATTATAGCACGCTGGGGTTCCGGCAAACAATTTACGGGGCTTGTCATTTTGCCTTAAATCCAGTATTATGACAAAGCCAAGCCCTGCCTTATAGGAGTCAATCGTAATCCTATGTACTACTTCGCTTATGCTTCTAATCTGAATCTGAAGCAAATGAGGGAGCGCTGCCCGGATAACAAACCCGTGTTTAAAGCAACTCTGCCCAATTATAAGCTGGCTTTCCTCGGCTGGTCGAGGCAATGGCGGGGCGGCATGGCTACTATCAGACATTTCCAGGGTGAGAAAGTGCCCGGGGCTATTTATGATATTTCTGGGCAATGTTTACAGCGACTGGACAAATATGAAGGCTATCCGGAAAACTATGACCATCTCAATGTCACCGTATTCAATGAGGACGGTGAGCCGGTTAAGGCAATAACCTATATCAGGACTCGCCAATCGGAAGAAACACCGCCATCAGCGCAATATCTGGCAGTTATCCAGCAGGGCTATAAAGATTGGGGAATCGCATGATTATGAAGTCGGTTATATTTACCGAGGTAGGTGTTGACTGCGGGACTCTGGTTGAGTTAAAATAAGTTAGCAGTCTAAAGGTGCGAGTGCTAACCTTTTCTTCTGTCGATTAGTAGGAGGTGATTGGTTTGCCCATTTACGAATACGAATGTACCTGCTGCCCGACTCGATTTGAGTTGAAGCAGAGCTTTGATGAGGATAGTCAGGTTACCTGTCCTAAGTGTGGTGGTGATGCGATGCGTGTCTTTTCTCCGGTGCCCGTAATCTTCAAGGGGTCGGGCTTTTATGTCACCGACTACAGAGGTAAAAACTCATCGTCGGAAACTGACAAGAGTGATAGCAAGAAGAGTAGCTAGGTGAATTGGAGAGTGATTAGAGTAATATGCCGACTAAATCAGTGAAGAAACGCGGAACCAAGGCAGCGGCATCTGATAAAATAGTTTTTAAATGCCGCTTCTGTGAGAAGTCCAAACCGCTCGATGAGATGGTGGTTATCACCAAGTATTTCCCGCCGGTTGTCCTCTGCCGGGAT
>JACQOM010000126.1 GCA_016202525.1 Chloroflexota bacterium
CATGGTAAAACCCGAAGCCAACCCGTCATCGGTAACTATCACCGTCTTCCCACTGAGTAAAGCCGAAGGCCTGTCCCGCCGGTAAAGCAGGCTGCGCTGGCGAATCTAACCTCTTACTTTGTTAATTTGATAGTTTATCTGGTCCGGGGTTAAGCCCACTGCCTTGACTAACTCTTCATTAAGAATGACAGTTCCATCGTCGGCAAGAGCACCAAAACCCGCTTCCGGGGTAAGCGGCAAAGGAATCTTACGGGAAATAACCAGGTCGAGTCCAACCTCAAGCGCACGGGCCACTTCCACCCCCACCGGTACGCCTCCATTGGGGATAGCCAGCACCACTACAGGCTGGCTTTTATATTCAGTTAACTGCGCGGCTAACTGCCGTCCGGCGTCATAGCGATTATCAAAAAGGGCCTGTTCCCGGGCAAAAGTCATCTCATGCTTTCCTTTCTATCAACTTGAACTGGTTAACATCCACCAGTCCCAGGTCGGTCAGTCTGAGTTCGGGGATTACCGGCAACGCCACAAAGGAGAGGGTGGAAAATGGAGAGGATAGCTTTGTTCCCAGTCCGGCCGCCGCTTGCTCCAGCTTCTTCAGCTTATCCACCACCACCGCCAATGGCTCATCGGAAAGCAATCCGGCAATAGGCAAGGCTAGACTGGCTAATATCCTGCCATCAGCCACTGTCACCAGACCACCCTGAAGCCGCTCAATCTCCTTAACCGCCACAAATATGTCTTCATCGTTCGTGCCGACAGCGACGATATTGTGCGAATCATGGGCAACAGATGAAGCCAGAGCACCTCTCTTCAAACCGAACCCGGTAACCAGACCCAGTCCGATATTACCGCTGGCTTTGTGCCGCTCCACCACCACCAGCTTCAGAATATCCCGGCCGACATCAGATACGACAACCCTATCAGCAATCTTAACCTTAGCCGACTTTTTCCGGGTAATTATCTGGCCAGGGACAATCTCGATAACCGGCTCAGGCTCTCCTGAAGCCATGAGTCTCAGAGACTTTACTGTAAAGGGTTTTAGATTGACGGTATTGTGTAGAGATTTACCACCAGTCTTAGGAATGGAGAACAGAGGTTTTCCCTCTTTAGCTACCAGACGTCCCCGGTAAAAGACCATGTCTATTTTCAAGACGTTTAGGTCATCAATGACCAGCAGATTAGCTTGGTAGCCTGGAGCGACCGCCCCCAGCCCATCCAGCCTGAAATACTCGGCGGTATTAATCGTTGCCAGTTGAATCGCCCGCACCGGGTCAAGTCCGCCGGCTATCGCTTTGCGCACCACGGCATCAATATCACCATCCTTCAACAGGTCGGCGCAGCTACGGTCATCAACGACAAAGAGACACCTTTTATATGTCTTATCGGTAACTAAAGGCAGCAGAGCATCCAGATTTTTCTCGGACGAACCTTCCCGAATCATGACGAACATACCCTGCCTGAGCTTTTCCGTAGCCTCATCCAGAGAAACAGACTCATGGTCGGAGTGGATACCGGCGGCGATATAGGCGCTCAGGTTTTTACCGCTAACACCCGGGGCATGACCATCGACAGCTTCCCCACGGGCAAGGTCAATCTTACTGAGGACAGCGGCATCGCCAGCGAGCACGCCGGGGAAATTCATCACCTCTCCCAGTCCGATGCAGTTTTTCCACCTGAGAACCTGGCGAAGGTCGCCAGCCTCAAGCCTTGCCCCTGAGGTTTCCAAGTGAGTCGCCGGCACACAGGAAGGAGCCATCAGGAAAAGCTCCAATGGTAAACGGCGGGCGCAGTTCAGCACGTATCGCATGCCCTCCAGCCCGCAGACATTGGCTATTTCATGAAGGTCGGTAACCACCGCCAGAGTACCCCGCGGCACAACAGCGCGGGCATACTGAGCGACATCGAGCATCGAGCTTTCCAGATGGGTATGCCCGTCAATCAGAGCGGGGGACAGATACCTGCCCCCTAAATCCAGCACTTCCTTAGCCTGGCGATAATCTCCCACGCCGGCAATCCTGCCCCCCGAGATAGCTACATTGCCTGGCTCAATCTCACCGGTAAACACATTGACCACTCTGGCATTAGCCAGCAACAGGTCGGCAGGCGATTCCCCTCTGGCTACTGAAATTAAGAGATTATCTATTTACCTCACCCCCTAAGATTTGTCACGTAGCCCTATCCCCTTACTCCAGGATACAGATATCGGGCAGGTTACGGCATTTCTCGTCACAATCCAGACCATAGCCGACCAGAAACTTATCGGGAACAGTAAAACCGAGATAGTCGATAGTAACCGGGACCTGACGCCGTGAAGGTTTGTCAGTCAGCACACAAAGCTTTAGTGAGGCCGGCTTTCTCTGCTTCAAATAATCGAGCAGAAACGCAAGGGTGAGTCCCGTATCCGCAATGTCCTCGACTACCAGCACATCTCTGCCTCTGACCGCAGAGTGAAGGCCCTGCACTACCTTAATCTTCCCCGAACTTTCCGTGCCCCGGCCGTAACTGGACAATCTGATGAAATCAACTACCACAGGGAAATCAAGAAGCCGAATCAGGTCCGCCATAAAGACAAAGGAGCCTTTAAGGATACCCAGCAAAAGGGGACTTTTGCCCTGATAATCCCGACTGATATCAGTCGCCAGCCTCTTAACAGCGGCGGCTATCTCCCGCCGGTGGAAAAGGACATGCGGATTAGTTTGAGAACTCATCGCACCTGAGATTATAGCCGTTGCTGCCCATCCCCGTCCACTAATACCTGATTTCCCTTCCACGCCAATACGAGCCGCCTTCTCGCTTCCGGAAGAAGTTACCTGGCCTCTGGAAAAAGTAGCCGGCTGCCAGCCCGAAAACAAGCCCTCCTAGATGTGCCTGCCAGGCGACCAGAGGTGCAAAGGAAAGTATCAAAAACCCGCCGATGACAGCTACCCAGAGGGAGATTGGTACCGGCATCGGGAAGATGAAAACCGGTAACTTGGGTTTCATCACCGTCAGCGCCCCGGCCACGGCAAAAATGGCTCCCGAGGCGCCAACGGCTATGGACATAGGTGACGCCAGCAGCAAATAGACGATATTGCCTGCTATCCCGCCCACGAAATAGATAACAAAGAAGCGCTTATCGCCGACCAGGCTAATCAGGTAACTGCCGAAGAAATAGAGGGTCAGCATATTGGTCAGGATATGCCACACACCAGCATGGACAAAAAGATTGGTCAGAATCGTCCAGGGCATGTGCGAGAAGCTCGCCGGACTCAAGCCGAGAAAATAGACGAATTGGGGACGGATAGAAGTAGCTACAAACACAATCAGGTTAGCTATTATTAGAAAACCGATGGGGCCTAAATTGAAATCTTGATAACTTCGATTTCGCATATTCTCCTTGCCGTAATGTTGAAAGAGAACCGACAGTTTAGCTTATATCATAACCTTCGGGACTGGTTGTGGCAAGATAGAAGCAAAGAATCAATTATTGACTGTATGCGGGGTAGCCGTGTTATCATAGGACATCAAATAGAATCGGACACCGGAGATTACCGGAATGACCTTCCTCAAAAATCTAACACTCAGTTTGCTGAGCTTTCTGCTCTTTCTCTCCCTATCTACCTTTGGGCTAGTTTTTACCCTGAACAAGACCATGCTCAACCCGGACTTCGTTGCCGCTGAGATTAACCGACTCGATATTTCCTCATTAGCCAGAGAAGCTATCAGCAGGCAAAACCCCGGTGGAAGTCCAGCCATTCTGGAGACCACACTGGTCAATGCTGTTCCCAAAGTTGAACCCCTGTTGAAGGAACAGGTAAACGTTATCATCCACTCCACCTACGATTACCTGTTGGACAAAAGGCAAGACCTGAAACCGTCACGTCTGCTAAAGGATACTATCCTCAGTCCGAATTCCGTTGTCTACCTTATGGACAATA
>JACQOM010000129.1 GCA_016202525.1 Chloroflexota bacterium
CCTGACGACATGCTGGATAATGGGGTTTACCAGAAGTCGATTACAGACGACCTCAAGCTTATTTTTACTCAAACGCCCCTGGAGCAGAAAGCGCTTAGCAGTTTTCACCGCCCTGACACCACTAAATCCCAAATCCCGAATGGCTTTGCCGATTGTAGCTTCAACCGGGTCGGTGACGCCGGCATTGTAAGTAACCTCGACGGTATGGTAATCAGCGCCAGCTTCAGCGGCAACCGAAAAAACAGACTCACAATGATATTGCTGGGTTACCGGGTCGGCAAGAAGACCCCGGCAGACCAGGTCCAGCTCAGCGGGCGGCAAGTCGGCATCCAGCCAGTAGACATCGACAACACCGACTTTAGTGATGGTGGCGATACCCAGGTCACGTATATCTTTGACCAGACCAAGCCCTCTGGCATCCGGCAGGTGGCTCTTCAAGTTAACTTCCACTCGATGCATTAAACGATAATCCTTAACCCGGGCAGATACTATTAGAGGGGCTAATGCCCCTCTCCAGATACGGATATTCTATTCGAACTTACCCTATGATTATGCCATCTCGTCAATAACTGAGCCATAATCCATTTATAATATAACACACCATCACTGGTTTGTATACCAGCCACAACCGGACAAGGTACCGGTCTATTTTCTGGCTACAACCTTCCCGGCCAGCATATACATGATAATATAGACAATGAACCGATACGTGGCGATAGAGTTGGGTGGTATGCAGATGAAGGATAACCCATTGAAGCCGCTTCTGCCGACCTCAAAGGATAACTTAAGTATTTCATAGTCGGTCATGCCGATAGGGTCGGCCAGTACCCCAAGTGATTCACTACCCATGACGTCCATATCATAGTGGACATAGACCGCCTCCGCTCCATCGTGAGCGTAATGGAGGTCACGGCAAACCCCTTCGATACCTATCTCTCTCAGCTTCCACATCGGATACCAGTGTGTCCCCTGCTTGAGGAACTCTCTGACTCGGTCTTTGTCTTCGAGCATGCCCCGCTCGCCAATCTCGACCAGGTTCTTCTGCTGCATGTTCCGGTGAGACTCATACATCTTTGCCTTCCAGTTGGAAGCCCCGGCAATTCTGGGGTCGCCGGTCAGACGGTCGATTTTGCCGATATCCCAGTGCGTATCGATACTAACGACACCGACATTTCCTTTAGTCCTCTCCGCAATCGGTTTAGCTATGGCATACGAGCTGCAGGGAGAGTTATTCCCCAGCACTATCGGAATAGCACCGGCATCGAGAACCTGGTTAACCTTGGTCTCAACGGCATGTTGCGCCTTGAGGATACCTTCGGGAGTCCGTTCATGACGAAGCTCCGCCGGCAGCTCGGCGTCTCCAAAATCAACTAATTTAAGATGCTCGAATATTTCCAGGTCGAACTCCTGAACATACCCGGAGCTGTACCTGAGAGATTGCTGCCTGACTCTCTTCGCTGCTGCGCGCCAATCTTCTGTAGGTATACCATAGTACATATCCGCTAAACTAGCCATATAAGTACTACCGATAATAACCGCATCGGCGCCCTTCAGTTTCTTGGCATCGGTAATATAAGGCTGTCCCATAAATGCCGGCGTATCGGCTGTAATCATGGGATACTCTCCTGACGGTGGAACCTGCCATTCTGGATACGGCATGACCATACCTCCTATTACATTCGCCTGGACTATTACAAGTACTAAATAATACCATGTATTCATATGATTCCGCATCATAAGAAAATGGGCTGGAAGCCCGAGCCACCAGCCCACTACTTAAGTCAGAGACAGAGCGGCAGTTTAAATCTTCTCCAGTAGCCAGTGGCTACGGAAGACCCATTTATGCGGTGGCACGCCTTCCTGATAAGGAGAAGCGCCTCCGGGGATAGGCTTGGGGACTACCTTCAAGCCGCACTGTTTCTTTAGCGCCGCCCACATAATATGATGAGACGGCCCCGGGATGATATACCCCTCTTTCCCCAGCTTGGCCGGACAATCGGTCAGGGTGAGGTTAGTCATGCTACGCTTCAGTTCATAAGGTCCTATGGGTTCAATAGTCTCCTCGGCATAACCAATTTCCTCAAAGTACCTGGCCAGGCGTTGCAAGAGCGCCATAGGTTCGGTCTCATTGATGCCCTGTTCTTTCTGGATTTCATCGAAGACAATCTCAGAAGTTCGTTCCAGGATAGCCTCTCCGGTTTCCCTCGGCAGCATCTCAGAGATAGCTCGCCATATCCCGTACATATAATGATTAGCGAACTGGCCGTTCCAGACTTGTAGCTTCATCGCAAATCCCTCCTTCCTATTTTTAGTCTGTGACTAGTTTTCTACATCTTTTGAGGGATTTTGTCAATTCAGCGAGTATCTTTAACTTATGATGGAAAACGGATACACAGAGCCTTGCAAAAAAGAGGGGATGACGAACTGGCGAGGAAGATTGGATGGATTTAGTGTTTCCGGTTCTAGCGTAGCAGCTCGGTCACTACCGCATTTATATCCCGGCCATCTGCCTTGCCTTTCAGATTGGCAATCAACTTTGGCATCACCTTGCCTTTATCGGCAGGTCCACTTGCGCCTACTTCCTGAATAATCTTGCGGGCTTCGGCCATAATATCATCACGCGACATCTGCTGCGGCAAATATTCGCGGAGGACACTCATCTCCGCTTCTTCCTGAGCCACCAGGTCAGGGCGGTTCCCTTGTTTAAAGGCGTCGATACTCTCCTGATGTTGCCTGACTTCTTTGGCGATAATACCGAGAATATCACTATCCTGAAGAGTCGCTAAACGGGCAATTTCGGCGTTATGAACAGAGGATAACACCAAGCGGATAATCGACCGTCTGACCTTATCCCCACTCCTCATCGCCTGCTTAAGGTCATTGTCCAGTCTTATTTTTAAATTTGCTTCCACCTTAACCTGCAACTAAAAAAGCTTTATTTAGCCGCTACTCGCGTAGCCTTACGTCTCCTGGCCGCTTCCTTCCGCTTACGCTTGACACTGGGTTTCTCAAAATACTCACGGTGTCGTATTTCGGATAGAATGCCAGACTGTTGCACCCTCCGGTTAAACCGCTTGAGCAAACTCTCAAAGCTCTCGTTA
>JACQOM010000127.1 GCA_016202525.1 Chloroflexota bacterium
GCAAGCCGGCTGGTCGGTGGTAGAGAGTTGACCGCCGAGGACGCGGCCTTTTCTATTAAGCGAAACTTCGAGGACCTTCCTGGTTCTGATTCACGTATTCGGAACTTACCGGTAGAGTGGCCGGTATCGGTAACCGCGACAGATAAATATACTGTAGTGGTCAAGACTAATCCGGGATATGTGCAGAATGCACTATTGTACACAGGTGATGTTACCAAGATATATCCCCCTGAACTGGTCAAGAAGTACGGCGACCTAAAGGACTGGAAGAACAATGTTGGCAGTGGCCCCTTTATAATAAAAGACTACGTCCCGGCTAGTGCGGTTACCTTTGTCAGGAACCCTAACTACTGGCAGCATGACCCTTTCTTTCTGGAGAACCAGTTACCTTATATTGATGGCGTCAAGTACTTGTATATAACCGACAAGTCCACAATAATGGCGGGATTGCGCACCGGCAAGATTGATGGCCTCCATTCTCAATTATTGAAGTTTATATCAGAAGACGTCAAGACTTTGACGCAGGCCATGCCAGAGATGCGGTTCCGGAAGGTACTAAGCGAGAGACCTTCAGCTATAAATTTTGTTTTTAGGAACACGTCACAACCCTGGCAGGACATCAGGGTCCGCCACGCACTGGCTATGGCTATAGACAGACAGGCAATTGTCCGGGATTACTACGGAGGTGACGCGGAAATACACGCTGCGCCGGTAATGCCCGTCGACGAGTTTATGCCGATGTACACCCCTCTTAAGGAGCTACCAGAGTCAGTCCGGGAGCTTTATACCTATAACCCGGATAAGGCCAAAAAGCTACTGGCTGAAGCTGGTTATCCTAATGGCTTCAAGATAAACGTAGATACCTCGGTAACGGAAGATGTGGACCTGCTATCCTTGGTTAAGTTCTACTGGCAGAAAGTTGGCGTTGAGATGGTAATCAATCCGCGTGAAGCCTCTGTTATGACTTCTATGACCGGAGGTAATGCAGTTAAGGAAGCAGGATGGACCACCAGGGCTACCCAGTTACCTTTTAAATTCGACCCATTTATGGACCCGGGTTCTGGCAACTACGCAGGAGTTAACGACTCAGGCCTTGCCAAGGTACGTCCCTTCGTAATGGCGAACTACGTTCTCAACGAAGATAAGACCTGGAAATCTCTCAAAGAGGCCTTTGTCGAAATCGTGAATCAAACGTATTATATCGCTATGCCGTCGCCGTACAACTTCCGTCCGTACCAGCCGTGGCTCAAAGGTTACAGTGGTGAAGGCGTGACCGGTTATAGTGATTTTCAGGGTGAAAGTAAATATCTCTGGATTGACCAGGCTCTGAAGAAAAAGCTGGGGTTCTAGGCTCAAGTGTGGAAAAAGCTTCCCATCAAAGAGAAATATATATAAAGGGCATGGTATTTAAAGCCGTACGAAAGGAGGACAAAATGTCAGCCTCAAAACTAAAGCTAAACAGAGCAGCATTACTGCTCGTCGATGTGCAGAATGAGTTCTTCCGACCTGATGGTCCTCTGGCTAAGACTGGCTTACTACCGGTCAATTCAACGGAGAAGGAGAAGCTCACCGCGAACGTCCAGAACCTGCTTAAGGCCATGCGTAAGGCAGGAAGACCGGTGGTCTATGTCAATACGGAGTTTCGTCCCGGCCACGATGATTGCTTCTTCTCGCCTGCCTGGCAGCGCTGTATTTCCTCCGAACCCTTCTGTCTGGTTGAAGGAAGTGGAGGCGCTGCTATTCTGGATGCTGTGAAGCCTGAAGAAGGCGACTTTGTCCTGACGAAAAAGGGGCACAGTGCCTTCCAGCACACCTATCTCGACCGTCTGCTGGAAAGCTTAGGTGTGGATACCTGTGTAATAGTGGGCAATACGTTGGGAAGTATGGATGAGACCGCAAGACAGGGGGCTGCCCTGGGTTACGAAAACGTCCTGGTAGCGGATGCTTCCTATCCCTTATGTTCCCCTCATCTGGAGACCCTGCGCGGTCGGGGTTTCATCTCGGATACAGCCGAGGTACTGGCCTGGATAAAGGTGAGCCACTCAGATGTAAGCAAGAAGCCAGCCTCAAAGCCTGCCCTGATTATCGTCGATGTACAGAACAAGAACCTCTCGATACATTTAGAGGGGTCCACCATACGGCTAGGTGCAGGGATGACCGATGAGGAAAGGTCGGAGATAATCCAGAACAACCTGAGTCTGGCGGCAGCGATGAGGTCCCGCGGCTTCCCCGTCATCTACTTGAGGAACGCTTACCCCTCTAAGAACGAGACCGCTAGGTCGAGGATGGCGCAGCGGAGTGGTTCGCGCCATCCCGCGTTTGATTTTCTTCACTACGAGGGCAGTAACTGGGGAGTGGAAATCGTGGAGGAGCTCACACCTCAACCCGGAGACATTGTAGTCCCTAAAAAGGCTCATAGTGCCTTCGCCACTACCCACTTACACCGGCTCTTGCGCAATTTGGGAGTGAAGACCATCATCGTCACCGGAGGTGCTATCACCGGTTGTGTCTCCGATACCACCAGAGAAGGGCTAGGTCTGGGCTACCGCACAATATTTGTCCCCGATGCCTGCTATTCCCCGGACAGCAGAGCCGAGGGTGTACCAGCCCTGGCTGACCGGGTTGAGGTCAAGAACACCCAAGAGATGCTGGCGGAATTGGCTGAGGCTCCTGAGAGAAAGCAGAAGGTCTTGTCTGCGAAAGCATAACAAGTATAGTCGGTAAGACGCAAAGCCCAGCTCTAACAAGACTAATGCCTTAAGGTCTTTAGTAAAGTAAGCCATAAACAGAGGAGAAGAAATGTTATCGCCAGAACTAAAACTAAACAGAGCAGCACTGATACTGGTGGATATGCAGAATGAGTTCTTTCGCCCCGATGGTCCTCTGGCTAAGACTGGCTTGTTGCCAGTGAACTCGACGGAGAGCCAGAAGCTCATCGCGAACGTCCAGACCCTAGTTAAGGCCATGCGTAAGGCA
>JACQOM010000128.1 GCA_016202525.1 Chloroflexota bacterium
CTGCCAGTTACCAGTTCTACGCCGATGGGAAGCTGCTCAAGGAGGGGATTACTACCATCGCCCCCGGCTTCGGTAAGAGTTATAAGTATGCTTATGAAAGTCACTTGCCGCTGGGGGAACGGATGAACTTTCTGGTCAGGACCGAATCGGCAGAGGGAGATTACGAGGTATCTCTATCCACGCCGCCGTATCCTCCTCATATCTGGAGTAGCTTTGTCAGTTTCGCCTCCTTTTCGACATCGGTGATGAGCTTTATGGCCACCATGACCTATTACCAGAGTGCCTTTGGCAACGGCGTGGGATTCAATGTGGGACTGCTCTATACTGTTGTCCTTATTGCTCTGCTCATTTTCTTGGAGTTGAGCCAGCCGCTGCTTCAAGGGAAGACTTTTATTGTCTTGAGGAGACTGAGGATAAGGTTTAACATGGTTACCTGGCTATTGTTCATCATCTTCATGGGGATAGTCTATACCAGGGTGGTGATGATTCTTACCGGCTGATGGTTCGACTCCGCTCACATGAAAATAATCTTTGCCATGAGGTAAACTCTGGTTGATGCAAGGCGTAAGTATTGTCATCCCGGCCTATAACGCCGAGCTTACACTTAAGGAGTGTCTGCAAGCGATGACAACTCTCAGGTGGGATGGCGAACTCGAAGTTATCGTAGTCGATGACGGCAGCACCGATAAGACCTCTGGTAATGCTATCTCTTTCTCCGGAGTCAGGGTTATCGGTATCTCTCACGGGGGAGCGGCAAGGGCAACCAATACCGGCATCAAGGCGGCGCGATATGATATTGTGGTTTTGTTCGATGCCGATGCCGTGCCGGAAGAAGGCTGGCTGAAGAA
The DNA here is from genome assembly GCA_016202525.1 of Chloroflexota bacterium. The sequence continues at coordinate 849 of JACQOM010000128.1, forward strand.
GATGATTCCTTCTCTGGGTGACCCTTCGGTGGGCGCCGTGGCCGGCTCGGCGGTAACGGCCAACAGGAGTATCATCGGCCGGATTGCTGGCTATGATGTGGAATGGCGTATCAGGCGTATTTCGGGGGATACCGACCATCTCTCGACATTGAATACTGCCTACCGCCGCGAGGTTCTGCTTGAAGTCGGGCTGCTTACTGAAGAGTTGAAGGCAGGTTATGACGTCGACCTGAGCCGCCGGTTGAGAGCCGCCGGTTATCGCCTGCTCTTGAGGAAAGATGTTAGCTGCCGTCACTACTGGAAGGATGACCTCAGGGAGTATCTCCGCCAGCAATACAACTATGCTTATTATCGTATGGAGTTGACACGGCGCTTCGGCAAGCCCCATGACCGTGTTGCCGGGCTGGGGATGGTTTTGCAGGTCCCCTTTACGGTACTCATCCTTCTTTTGGCTGTATCCGGCAGTCTGGTATCTCCTTGGGCGCCGCTACTACTTTTCTCACTGCCTCTCATTCACCTGCCGGAAACCTTTTCTTTACTCTACAAAAGGAAAAAATTAAGCCTGCTTCTTCTGCCGTTGCTCTTTACGGTGAGAAATCTTGTCTGGGTGTGGGGGGCTGTGAGGTGGGGGATAGGTAAAGTACCCCTGCCGGGACTCGAACCCGGGCACACGGTTTAGGAAACCGCTGCTCTATCCGCCTGAGCTACAGGGGCATGAAGCTAAATTAAGAGTTTGCAACGCCGTTATGTTTACTTCTGGCGTTAATTTGGCGTTAATACTATTTTCTTGTCCTGTTTTACCCCGGCGGGTAGCACTTCGTCCAGTAACGCCATAGCATCCTCTTGCATCCCATCAATTATATGAGAATACACATCCATAGTAAAGGCTACGCTGGCATGTCCAAGAGCCTCGGAGATAACTTTCGGCTTTGCGCCACGCATCAGCATCAATGAGGCGAATGTATGCCGCAAGTCATGGAAGCGGCATCCTGAGATACCGGCGTGTGCTGCCATCTTGTGAAAATTATGAGTTATCACTGACGGGTTAAGCGGCTCTCCCGATATACTGGTGAATACCAGGTCATCCAAGCTGAGTATCTTCCCTAATTCCAGGTACAACACTTCACGACAAGCCCGGTAGTCCTTCAAGAACAAGGCTAATTTCGGCGTCAATCTGACACGGCGCCGGCTATGGCTTGTCTTAGGCTCTTTGAACTGGGATATGCCCCGGCGCTTGTATAGCACCTGGTTAACCGATAGTGAGAGAAGGTCGAGGTCAATATCACGCCACCTTAACCCTAATAGTTCGGCCTCTCTAAGTCCAGTGCTCACGGCGGTGTAGACTACCGGGTAATAGTAGTTACCCTGTGCGTTCTCAAGAAGGGCCGTAACTTCTGAGGGGGTCAAGCTACGCATGACCTTCTTACGTGGTGAAGGTGGGTCAACCATCTCAGCAGGATTATGGCCTAGATAACCCTGTCTCACGGCGTATTTTAACGACTGAGATAACACCCTATGGTGATGGTGTACCGTCCTTGCTGATAGCTTCTCGCAAGCTTTGCCGTAATAGTTCTGAATTGCCTGGGGGTTAAGGTTCTTTAGTTGGACTTGACCTAAAGCTGGCATTAAGTGGGTCTCTATGATGGACTGATAGCCGTCAAGAGTGCGTTGTGAGCAGTTGGTCTTAACGTAGCCTTCAAGCCAGTTATGAAGGTGCTCGGTCACTGTAAGGCGTCCCGGTGGGGTATATACGCCTTTGTCAAGGCTAGATAGTAGTTCGGTTAATCGCCTTTGGGCGTCACCTTTACGGCCTCTTACCGTCTCAAAGTGTCTGCGGGGCTTACCGTCCGGCCCGGTGCCAGTGTAAATTTGAATCTGCCACGAGCCTCTACTCTTTTCACGTATGCTACCTCTCATTTGGCGCCTCCTTTTGGCTTCCTTTTCCTGATATAATCTAGGTCTAGCACTACCCAGTCGTGCCCTAGCTTCTTGGCTCTAATAAGTCCAGTTCTTGCTAACAATCTAACGTGGTCTTGGGACAATCCCAATTTCTCGGCAGCTTCTTTTGTCGAGTATATACGTTCCATACTTTAGTATTATAACTGTTATCAGTTATAATGTCAAGAGAGAAACAAACTGGAAGTGATGCGGCGGGAAGAAATTGACTGAGGCAGAACGTTTGTGTTATATTGGGACAAAGCAGTACATTTACAATTGAATAGAGCAAGGTCAAGCTGCCAGGAGAGACACCAACGTATCTGGAGGTTGGCGAGTAATCTTCACTAATCGGGCACTATGCCGGAAACAGAAGGGCGTAAAAATATATCCCCGGCTGAAGAAGGCAAACCCCTCGGATTCTGGAGAGAAACGACCCAACTTCGGGTCCGTATGGCTTTCTCACACGCTGGAATTTCTTGACCCTCAATGACGGAGAGTGACAACTTAGTATCAGTAAGTCGTGACCAATATATCTTGGTTGTGTTCGATGTTCCGATTAACGACTTTCTCTTCTGACGAAATCATGCTTCGCTTGAGGCAATAGGGTTTCAGGGGAAACTGTTAAGTAAGACTTTGCGCAGGTGATAATCTGCGCTTAGTTTTTGTTTCCCCGAACCCCTTTTTTATTTGAGCCGACTAAAGCAGATACGTACCTGCAAGTCGGCTCTTTTGTTTTGGCTGCTGAAAAATTACAGGAGCAAAGAACGAAATGGAAAAAGACGAAAGGTTGACAATGACTATCCCTGAGTTCGCTCAGGCTACCGGTATTTCAAGGAATTTAGCGTATTCCCTGGCCAGACAGGATTCATTGCCTGTCGCTGTAATCAAGCTGGGGCCAAAGCGCATGGTGCTGAGTCGCAAGGCTGTCTTAGCATTGCTTCAAGACAATAAAAAGCTGGAAAGCTAAAACAGGAGTGAGAGAAAGAATGAAGGACTTGAGGAAAGTTGATTTTCAAGATAAACAGTTGACCTGTACTGATTGTGATGCCACTTTTACATTCACTAAAGGCGAACGATTTTACTACGCTTCAAAGGGACTATGCGAACCTAAACGTTGCCCCAACTGTCGGCTAAGGCGAAAGCTCACTCTAGTTAGAGAAGGGGGTGAGCTATGACTTTGGAGAAGCACCACATTGAACAGCTACAAAGCAGTGCTATATCACCTGAGATAATTGCCGAACGCGGGTATCGCTCTATTACTAATAAGAGTGAGTTGGCCGGTCTGGGTTTTAGTAGCTCACAACAACGTGTGCCTGGGCTGTTGATTCCGCAATGGGGTGTTGATGGCAAAGAAACAGGCTATCAATACCGGCCTGATAATCCCCGCACGAACGGTAAACATAAGGCGATTAAATACGAGAATCCTACCGGTGGCAGTATTCGTCTGGACTGCCCGCCACGCTGCCAGAAGATGCTTGGTGACCCGTCAATTCCGTTGTGGATTACTGAAGGCAGCAAGAAGGCGGATGCCCTGGCTTCGCATGGAGCCTGCGCTATTTCGCTGACTGGTGTTTGGGGCTTCAAAGGCAAAAATGAGCTTGGTGGCATTACTATGCTGGCCGACTGGGATTATATCGCTCTCAAAGAGAGGCTGGTATACCTGGCTTTTGACTCAGACATTGTTGATAAGTCTGCGGTGAAAAAGGCACTGCAAAGGATGGCGCAACACCTTGAAACCAGAGCGGTTATCGTCAAAATTGTGCGACTACCCAGTAGCAACGGGGCAAAGGTTGGCATTGATGACTACCTGGCTGCCGGGCATACCCTTGCCGATGCCGAGGCTCTTAGTGAAGCGCATGAAGCCGATGTAGAGGAGCAAACTATCAGGCGTCCTTATTTCTACTACGATGGCAGACTGTATCTTCAGGTTAAGATGGTTGATGGTAAAATGGCCTTTGCCTATCTTGATGGGGGAAAGGTAAAGTATGCCGAGGCGCTTCCAATTGGGAACGGCCGCAATGTGGTTCCGCAATTCCTGCCAAAAGGCGAGGATAGTGTAGAACTCGACCTTGTTGGTTTGCCCGATGAGGGGATTGCCGCCACCGCATTACTCAACTCTGCCGAACTATTCGAACGGATAAAGGGTTATATTAAGAGGTATGTTGACCTGGACCCGCTAGACCTGGAGCTTTGTTGTTATTACAGCCTGTTTACCTGGTTCTATCGTAAGGTCAACACTTTGGGCTACTTACGGTTCATTGCTGACACCGGCAAGGGGAAGACGAGGGCGCAGAAGGTCGTGGGGGATTTATGCTTCTATCCTTTCCATACCAGCGGCGCCAGCAGTTTTAGTGGCATGGCCCGAACTAGCCAACATTGGAGGGGCACGCTGATTATGGATGAGGCTGACATGGATGGAGATATGGCTAGTCAAGTTATCAAGTTCTTAAACCTGGGCTTTGAACGGGGCCAGTATTACGTTCTCTCCGATAAACAGAATCCCCGACTACAGCAGTACTTCGACCCCTTCATGACGAAGATTTTGGCGATGCGGAAACCATTTCCGGATAATGCCACTGAGGGCCGATTGCTCAGCATTACCACCTACGAAACTACAAACTTGGACATTCCGATACTACTACCCCCCGAATATCCTGCTGAAGTTGAGACATTGCGTAACACTATCGCTCGGTTCGTTCTGGAATACTGGGATAAAGTTGATGGTAGCAAAATGACCGACTTTAGACACTTACCTATCGAACCACGATTAAAGCAGTTGGCTATGCCGCTGTCTATCATCTTTCAGGTGTGGCCCGATGGGGTAGAGCAGTTTGAAGATTATCTGCTCGCACGCCAGAGGGAATTGAGACGTGCGAGGTCAACATCCTGGGAAGGCACGCTCTTTAACCTTGTTTACTCTATCGCTGTGGGTGACATAGACCTGAAGGATTCTTTCCTTGAGTATTATTCTCAGGGCGGGAATATCGAGGCCATAACTCCGACTATGATAGCCAAGCAAATGAGCAGCAAGCCGAAGTCAATAACACAGGGACTAACAAGCATTGGCTTCGAAGTGGAAAGCCGAAGGTTACCATCAGGCAATAAGAAACCGAGGCTCTACTGTGTGCCGGATGCGAGGAAGTGGCGGGAAGTGGTATCCAGATATTATTACTCTGAAGATGATGCCCCCCCAGCCGAAGCTCCAGAGGTATTGCGCGGTTCGAAATATATCGTGTTCCCTGAACCGTCCCAAGTGTCCCAAGTGTCCCCACCGCTTACAAAACCTGCCGCACCAAAGGAAACGGGGACGGATGGGACGGATGGGACACTTACCGGCACACGGAATAATGGCTATGATGACACAACGGGTATGCCGGACTATCCAACTAAGCCGTGTTTCAATTGTAAGGGTATTGCTTTCTGGCCTGATTTTAAGAATAAACGCTGGATATGCTCACGCTGTCACCCAAAGCCAGAGGCGAACAATGTTTAAGGGAAGCAAAGAGGCTAGTGAGGGGGGGGAATACTCGGATGACTGACAAGAGGCTTCAAAACAACCCACCACGAGGGACAGAACGGGTTAAGGGACTGGTGGTAGGGCAGGACTGGCGAGTTGGGGCGGATAGCTTGAATATCATCCTTTACCGGCGTCAGGTTAATAATAAGACTGGTAAGGAATACTGGCGGGCACACAGCTATTATGCTATTGTTGCTAATGCCCTGGTAGGACTGGTCAATCAGGGTGTTAGAGATACGGAACTGGCAGAGCTGAAGGCAGTTTGCGACAAGATAGACGAGCTACGCAGAGATATTTTCAAGGTATGCTCTTAATGTTACCCAAACTATCGAATCATAGTGAAACAGGCATGGTGACAGGCGTGAAATACAAGGTTAATTGATGATAATTCCCTAATGATTTCGTTAAAAAGTAAAAAGACGGAGGTCGTAATTGGGCGGAGCGGGTTCTGGACGCAGGTATAGATACGATGCAAAGGAAACAACGAGTGGTTTAATAAGTCTCGATGTGAACTATCTGAAACGAAATGGTAACTTCGCTTCTAATCAGCTATCGTATATGACCTGGTCACGAGATAACGAGGCCACTTGTACCATAAACACGAGAATGGAAGGTCTGTACTTGGTGCTGGGATACAGGCGCCGGCTCCGGGATGGGGATTGGCAGGGTAGTGAAGAGAGTGTGCTACTTTCGTACACCTCATGTAACTATGGCGGTCGGCGTCCCTGGTTTATTTGTCCTGGAGTAAAGAATGGTGTTCCCTGTCAGAGAAGGGTGGCTAAACTGTATGCGGCAGGCAGTTATTTGCTTTGTCGGCATTGCTACAACCTTGCTTACGATTCCCAGAGGGAAGCATTACGGCATCGTCTGTTGTACAAGGCGCAGGACATCCGGAGGCGTTTGGGTGGTTCGGCTGATATGGGAGCGCCGTTTCCCTGGAAGCCGAAAGGGATGCACTGGAAGACTTACGAGAGACTACGGCGAAAGGCGGAGCAAGCTGAGCTTCGCAGTGACGGCATGTTGGGTGAGTGGATGATGGCACGGTTCGGAATCTCATAGCGACTATCTTAGCTCATAAACAAACGTGATGACTTTTAGCTTCACACCGCGCCCTGGGGGTGGGATACCCCACGTACCTCAGATTCCGAAGGGGGCCGCTTATTTTCCGATTTCGTTGAGTGGTTTATCGGGCAGACTTTTCAAAGTTTCTTCTATGGATTGTGCCTCTTTCCAGAACTTTAGGAGTTTGCTATCCTCTCGCGGTGTCCAGGGCGTCCCAGTGTACCAGGCAGGGCGGTATTGTAGGTCTATGCCCAATTCCTGTCGCAACCCGTCTACATAATCATACACCTTCTTATACGCTAACAGATGCTGTTGTTTGAAGTCATTTTGATAGATATAGTCGTCCGGTGCCCAAATCAATTTCGGGGGCTTTCCGTCTTCCCACATCACAGCGCGGAGTGAGGAATACTCCTGTAAGTTATCGATAAATTCAATTGCGGCAGCCTCTGAAAAGTAGATTTCATGGAATCTCTGACCGAGTTCCTTCATATCCATTCCCCCAGCTCTCATTTCACTCTCAGCTTCAATAAGTCGAGACTCAGTTATTGTAGTAAGTGAATTCATTTCGTGTAGATAGTCAGCGGCCGCCGCAAAGAATTGCTGGGCTGCCTGTTCTTTAGCAGTTGGCTGATTACTGCAACCTAATATTGGAAACGCTGTTAGCAGAATTAGTGACAACATAGCGAATGAGGCATACTTCAATTTCATTCACATCTCCTTTCACTGAAAACCTTACAACACCTGATATTTTCACCGGATGTAGTAATCGTCACCCCCCGGGGGCGGCCACCCACCTCGAATTCTGAGGTAGGGGGGAGTCATAATCAGGGTAGGGGGAGGGAGACCCCAGTATTATCAGAAAGGAAGCATAAAAGCCCTAAAGCGGTCAAGCCTCCTATGAGTTATCCTTCAGACTTGCGAGAACGATTAGTCCGATGGGTGATAACAGGCCCCAAAACATATGAGTCCATCGCCTATTCTTTAATTTTGCCCAAAGATACGTCCCCCACAGGATAACACCCAAACCGATAACCCATCCGATGAGGCTTGAGTTACGGGAAATCAGCAGGATTAGACACCCCGTAATAACCAGGAACGTTCTCCGCCGCTCTAGCGATTTTTTGTTCATTTTGACCTTCTCTCCTACCAAAGCCAGAGATTTGCCAAGATTAGAAGTAGCATCCATATACCAGCGCCAATTATTGCATAGACTTTCCAGTGAGGCTCAGTGGGCTTACCAGCACCTAAAACCCAAGCTGGAATATGAGCAGCATTGAAAAACAGAGAGCCTATAATAAAAAGGATAATAAATAGTGCTATTTTCATATCCTCATCACCTCAATTATCGGGGCTGCTATCTGCCACCTGCTTTTTATCTTATTGACCCCATATCCCTCGTTGTCTCAGCTTGGCATATTGTTCCAATTGCACTAAGGTCTGACTATACCAATCATCGGGGTCGAATATCGAAGCCCTGGCATAGCCTTCGGCAACCAGTTCAGCGTTAACAAAAGTGCCGTCTACATAGACGTATCTGAGTAAGCGACCATACTCATCAAGGTCACGGCTACCCTTCTGTAAGTAGACTTGCTTCCCTTCAACCAATTCCTTGTTGCGTATTGTGGCTTCGGGGCCGAAGGGTTGCACCGGCTTATCAGGATGCACGGTCTCCGGGGTGTCAATGCCCAGGTAACGCACATGAAGACCATTCTGTAATTCAATGGTGTCTCCATCAATCACCCTGGAGACAATAGCCGTTTCATACGCCGGTATGCTGGCATGATGCCAAACGGAATAGCCAATACCCAAACCAGCACTAATGCCCAGTAATAAGGCTATGACTAGCCAGAGACTATTTAACTTGTATCTGGCTAGGGGAATTAACGATAATCTCGGCAGAGCCTTTATAGGGTTCAATAAGCCCATAAACATAAATAGTCCTACCTTTATACTGAATTTCGGGAGCGGGAGAGAACTTGCTACGGTCACTGCCCCAAATGACGACTGTGAAGCGGGCGGGGTCTGGATAGTTCTTGCCTACATTCAGGAAGGTGGGTTGTCCTTTACTACTACTGGCATAAGTCGCACCGATTACTGGCCCATAGACCGTTGTCTTTTCGCCAATATGGTTTATCGCTTCTGACCAAGGAATGGCGGTCGCTGCCTGGGTTACTGGTGCGCTTGTGGTCGGTGTTGTTTCTGCCTGCTGAGTTTGAGCGGGCGGTGGCGTTGTTGGTGCTGGCTGACAAGCCACAACCGAGCTAGCTAATAGAAGAACTAATCCAATGAGTAAGAGTGAGTGCCATTTACGCTTATTCTCCATTATTGCCTCCTTTTGTTCTCTTAATTGGCTTTGGAGCAATATCAGGTGATGACATTGTAAGAGCATGGACTGCCAGTGTCAATCTATCTATATCAATTAGAAACTGTTAATAGCAGGGTATAGCAATCAAATACTATCAGTGCCTTTGCTTCTCCGCATTGGTAACATTAGTCTCAAACTGCGGGAGGCGATTGCCAATGCAACCAGAACCAAAGAAAGTTGAGCGGATATTTTATACTTTCCAAGAAGCCCAGGAGTTTCTAGGAATTAGTCATCAGACGATATACGAGCTTATGAAGCAGGGGCTTCCTTCTCACAAGATTGGTAGGAAACGGGTCTTCTTAAAGGAAGACCTTGTCCGGTGGATAAATGAGCATTAAGCTTGAAGCGCATTGATTAGGCTAAAAGTCTTAGATGCTGTAACAGGCGGGACGATTTACTGCCTGAGGGGGTAAGGCCGGGCTACGGCACGGAGCGCACTAACACTTTATGTATGTGGCTTCCTGTCTCCTGCCAAAGGACATAAGACTTGTTAGTGCGCTGGGGTGGTATCGTCTCTTCGTGGGGTGGGCTGACCCGTAGGGTGAGCAGGTCGGCGAAGGCTGACCGCTCCTACTCTCCTACCGGTGAGCCTGAGCAAGTGGGGGACGTTGATTGCGGGTGCTGTCAAATTCACGTTACCATTATCGGCTCACGCTTAAAGTGAAGCTAGAGTTTTGGCGTTAATTTGGCGTTAAACTGCCGACAACGGATTGTTACCAGATGGTATTTTAGCTTTGAGAGCCAAAACACAAAATAACTGTTTTGAAGCTAAAGCTACCCTTTGATACCCCTAGCCTGGAATTAGGAAACCGCTGCTCTATCCGCCTGAGCTACAGGGGCATGATTCCGGGGTAGCGATAGTTTTACTATTTTACCATTCGTCAGGGTAACAAGGCTAGTAACGCATGGTGGACTGGGGTATCAATCGCTAGTACTCAGATTGAATCGATATCCGCGCCCCGGGGAACGACCACGATGCCATTATCCGAAACTGTGCAGCCTCTCCGCCGGTCAGCCTCCAGGTCATAGCCAATCGTGACGCCGGCCCTGATTTTGGACTCCTTATCGATAATGGCGCGTTTGACCCTGGCTCCAGGCTCGATGATGACATCATCAAAGATTACAGAGTCTTCCACTGAAGCATCCCTTTCGATAACTACTCCCGGGGAGATTACGGAATGCTGTACCAGGCCGCCGCTGATGATGCAGCCATCGGCCACGATTGATTCCAGAGCTTTGCCCCCGATGACGTATTTGCTGGGGGGGAGCGACCTTTCATAGGTGCGGAACCCCCATTTTTCACCATAAAGATTGAATAGCGGGTCTACCATTATCAAATCCATGCTGGCTTCATAATAGGAATCTATCGAGCCGACGTCCCGCCAGTAAGTTGAATCACGTGTTTTCTCCACCAGAATCTTCTTTCTTTTCCCGTTTTCGACTTCAACCACATAGTCCTCAATCTTGTTGTTTTCGGTGAAGTCATAGACAAAGATGTCTGACCACTCTCTGGTCAGCCCGGCAATTATATCTCTGCCGAAATCATCCCCCGTCCGTTTCAGGATATCCATCAGGGCATCGACTTTGAAGATGTAGATACCCATTGAAGCCAGGACAAAGTCCGGAGCCTGTGGCATTACTCTGGGTTGGGCCGGTTTCTCGGCAAAGCCAATAGCTCTCATATCCTGGTCTACTTCGAATATACCCAGACGTTGCGCCGCTTGCTCCTTTCTCGTCCTGGTGGCGGAGACAGTCAGGCGTGCCTTCTTAGCCCGGTGATACAGCAGCATTTGTTGATAGTTCATTTTGTATACGTGGTCTCCTGAGAGAACCAGTATATCGTCAAAACCCTCGGTGATAAGGTCGAGGTTCTGGCGGATGGCGTCAGCCGTGCCTTGATACCAGACCGCCCCCACTTTCTGTTGGGCGGGGACACAATAGATAAATTCTCCCAGCCTTGAAGCGGAGATGCCCCAGCCTTCCTGGATATGCGTCTGCAGAGACCATGACCGGTATTGAGTAAGAACGAAGATTTGGCGGATGCCGGAGTTAATGCAGTTACTGAGTGGAAAATCGATGAGGCGGAATTTGCCAGCAAAAGGCACGGCTGGCTTGGAGCGCACCTGAGTTAAGGGCTGTAGCCTGTCGCCCATCCCCCCGGCCAGTATAATCGTCAATACTCGGTCCATGCCAACCTCGACAAATTAACATCGTTATCTGTTTGTCCTTCCCTCTGGGATTTACATTATAAAGGACTGTGGACGATAAGTAAAATCCTGGTCGATAAATTTTGCCACGGATTTTATTGCCATCTGATACTAACATTGCAGTTTTGCGGAGTTTGCGCTTTAATGTTTTACCATAAGCTTGGAATATAACGTTTAAGGAAGCTTTTTGGCAGATACGCTCACTGTTGCCTATTTCTCAATGGAGTTTGGTATTAACGCCACTATCCCGACTTATAGCGGTGGTCTGGGGATACTGGCCGGAGATACCATGCGTACCGCCGCTGACTTAGGTTTGCCGGCGGTCGGCGTAACGCTGCTGCATCACCGTGGCTATTTCCGGCAGAAGCTCGATGCCAATGGTAATCAGTATGAAGCTAGCGCCGAGTGGTCGCCGGAGGCGTGTCTGGAGTTACTGCCTCTCCGTGTCGTCATCCATGTTGCCAACCGGCAGATACATGTCGGGGCATGGCGCTACCATATTGCCGGTCAGTTCGGTCAGACGGTGCCGGTAATTTTCCTGGATACGGATATCCCTGAAAATATGTCTGAGGACAGGCATATCACTGATTATTTGTATGGCGGCAACAGTCAGTACCGTCTTTATCAGGAGGCGGTATTGGGTCTCGGCGGCCTGGCTTTGCTACGGGCGATGGGCTACCATCGTATCCAGGCATATCATATGAACGAGGGACACTCGGCTCTGCTTGTTTTGGGTTTGTTAGAAGAGCAGGTGTGGGGCCGCCGACTCGTTGAAGCGACTCATGCGGACAGAGAGGTGGTACGGCAGCGCTGTATCTTTACTACCCATACACCGGTTCTCGCCGGACATGATAACTTCCCGATTGGTATGGTCCGTGAGATTCTCGGCGAGGAGCGGTCCGGTTTTCTGGCGACGACGCGGAGCTTTGCTAATGGCCAGTTTAGTATGACCGATTTAGCCCTGGAATTTGCCCGCTATGTCAACGGTGTCTCGATGCGCCACGAGGAAACCGCCCATGCTATTTTCCCTAACCAGCGTATCGACTCTATTACCAATGGTGTCCATGCCTTAACCTGGACATCGTCACCCTTTTGCCGTCTTTATGACCGGTATATTCCGGAATGGCGCCGCGATAATCTGTATCTCAGGTATGCTATAAAAATTCCCCTGGCGGAGGTCTGGCAGGCGCATCTGGAGGCAAAAAAATCGTTGCTGGCTGAGGTTAAGAATCGTGTCGGTGTGGACCTCGACCCTGAAGCTATGACGATCGGCTTTGCCCGCCGTGCCACTCTCTACAAGCGGACGGATTTGATATTTTCCGATATCGAGAGGCTGAAAAGAATCGCCCGGCAGAACGGCCCAATACAGATTATCTGTGGCGGTAAAGCGCATCCCGCCGATAAAGATGGCCAGGAGCTTATACGGCGTATCTTTAATGCCGCCAGCGCTCTTAAGGGCCTGGTTAAGATGGTCTATCTTGAGGAGTATGACATGCTGCTGGCGACGTATGTGTGCTCGGGGGTAGATTTGTGGCTGAATACTCCCCACAAACCATATGAGGCTTCCGGCACCAGCGGTATGAAGGCGGCCCTTAACGGGATACCCTGCTTCAGTGTTCTGGATGGCTGGTGGGTCGAGGGGCATCTGGAGAATGTCACCGGTTGGTCTATTGGCGGCGGCTGGCAGGCTGAGGCTAACTCTGAACAGGATGCGTTATCGCTCTATGACAAGCTGGAAAACACCATTACCCCGTTGTTTTACCAGCATCAGGAAGAGTTTGTGGGGGTGATGCGTTCGGCTATTGCCATTAACGGCTCCTATTTCAATACACAGCGGATGCTGACACAGTATTTGCAGAACGCCTACATGCATAACAGCAATAACAATACCCTGCCAGAATGACAAAACCAACCATACCCGGACAACAGCGTTACTGTACATGTAAAATTGTGTTATAGTGGGACGTGGCGGTCACAGTTGAAAAGGCATTTCGATGTGGCCATACTGCTGTGACAAACAGAGGCTTGAGTATATGCCGAAAAAAGCTAAAGAGCCTGTAGGTCGCCCGCAAAAAACGCCTCGGCGCAGGACTGCTAAGTCGCCCACCAGGAAGGCTGCCTTACCAGCCGAAACGAAACTTCGCATTGTCGGTATCGGCGCTTCTGCCGGCGGTCTGGAAGCGTTGGAACAGATATTCACCCAAATGCCGACTGATAGCGGGATGGCATTCGCCGTCGTGCAGCACCTCGACCCCACCCGGCACAGTTCCATGCCGGAAATACTCTCCCGTATTACCAAGATGCCGGTACATACTGCCACCGACGGTATGAAGATTGAGTCAAACTCGATTTATCTCATTCCGCCCGATAAGAACATGGGGATACAGGGCAACTCACTGTACCTGCAAGATGTGGCGCAGCCTCGTGGGCTGAGGCTCCCCGTGGATTTCTTCCTGCGCTCCCTGGCTCAAGAAAAGGGGACGGATGCCATCTGTATCATACTATCCGGGACGGGCACGGACGGCACGCTCGGTTTGAGGACAATCAAGGCGGAGGGAGGGACGGTCTTTGTGCAGGACATCGAAACCGCCCGCTATGACGGCATGCCCCGCAGCGCCATAGATACCGGCCTCGCCGACTTCATTTTACCTCCCGGACAAATACCTCAGAAGCTCATTGATTTCGTCAAGCATTATGTATCTAACGGCACTAAAATCCCGTTCGGCAAGCTCAGGACAAGCGGCGCCGTCAACGGCGAAACTAAAGAACCCATGCAGCAGATATTTGCCATCCTGCGAGCCCGTACCGGCCATGACTTCTCCCTTTACAAGCAGTCCACAATCCATCGCCGTCTGCAGCGCCGGATGGGCATGAATGACATTTCCGATATTGTCGACTATGCACGCCTCCTCAGGGACAGCGAGGTCGAGGTAAAGGCTCTGCTGAAGGATGTCCTCATCAGCGTCACCAGCTTCTTCCGCGACCCGGAGGCATTCGATGCCCTGAAAGAAAGTATAAAGGAGCTTATCGGCAGCGCCCAGGGCGAGCTGCGGGTCTGGGTAGCTGGCTGCGCTACGGGAGAAGAGGCTTACTCCATTGCCATTCTGGTGGCGGAATGCCTGGATGAACTGGACAAACACCTGCCGGTCCAGGTATATGCTACCGATATCGATGCCGATGCCCTTAATGTAGCCCGGGCGGGTGTTTACCCGGACAATATCGCCGCTGATGTGACGCCGGAAAGATTAAGGCGCTTCTTTGTCAAAGAGGAAAGGGGATACCGGGTTAAGAAAGAGATAAGGGAAATGCTGGTCTTCGCCCCGCAGGACCTCATCAAGGACCCGCCTTTCTCCAAAATGGACATCATCTGCTGCCGCAATCTTTTAATCTATCTGGAAAGTGCGGTGCAGAAAAAGCTGGTGGTGCTGCTGCACTATGCCCTTAAGCCCGGCGGACAGCTCTTTTTGGGCACCTCAGAAAGCATCGGCGAGGCTACCGACCTGTTCAGCGTTCTGGACAAGAAGTGGAAGATATACCAGCGACGGGAAGTAATTATCTCCCCGGAGAGACTGAAGTTTCCGGCGGCTTTCGCCCCGTCTTTACGCCAGCCGCCCATTGAGCCAGCGGTCGGTTTGACCGAAGTCAAGCTTCCCGAGCTCACCGAAAAGATATTTCTGGATAACTATGCACCGACCTTCGCCGTTATCGACGAGAAATATCGTCTGGTCTATGTCCGGGGTCGGACGGGGAGATACCTGGAGGTCGCTTCCGGGCAGCCGAGCCTGAGTATCCTGGAGATGGCACGGGAGGGTTTGAGGACCGAGCTGGCATCGGCGCTCTACCGAGCGACTTCCGAGAAGAAGACGGTCGTCCATGAGGGGGTGCAGGTCAGGTACAACGGCGGTTTCCAGACTGTGAACCTCACCGTAGCGCCGCTCGGTGAGCACGGGATGCCTTTGGGATTGATGATGGTCGTGTTCCAGGAGGTGGGGTCGGCTACCGGGGAAGCTAAGACAAAACCTGCCCGTCGCCGCAAACAATCCCCCAGTGTGGAAGAGGAACTCAAACTGACCAGGGAGACATTACAGTCTACGATAGAAGAGCTGGAGGCGACCAACGAAGAACTGAAGTCGGCTAATGAGGAGCTACAGTCCAACAACGAGGAACTGCAGAGCACCAATGAAGAGCTGGATACGTCCAGGGAAGAAATGCAGTCACTCAACGAAGAGCTGGTGACCGTGAATGCCGAGCTTTCCGCCAAGACCGATATGCTCACCAAAGCCAATGACGACCTGAAGAACTACC
>JACQOM010000131.1 GCA_016202525.1 Chloroflexota bacterium
GGAATACCCTTGGTATAGTCAATCCGGTCCAGCCCTACCCCTACTACCATCTGGTCTTCAATCCCCAGCCGGTTCTTCAGCCTTTCTATCTCTATCCCCACCTCCTCCTTCTGGGCATCTGAAGAAATCTCCTCAAAGTCAACACTAATGGGGAAGGGGCGGATAGCGGTCTTCTTATTGCCACGGGTTACGGTGTGAGTTTCCCAGTTAAGGTTGGCTTCAAGAGCTCGGTCGACGGTATCCATAAAATTATTACAATGGTAGCGGATGTGAAAGCCAAGAAGGTCGTTACCCAGAAGACCGTCAAGGATTTCCCCCTGCCACGGGCAGATGCGAAAAGCCTCAGGATTGGGCCAGGGAATATGCCAGAACTGGGCAGTGATGATATTAGGGTTTTTCTGCTTGATTAGCCGAGATAGTAGTGCCAGATGATAGTCCTGAATAAAGACAAAAGCCTTTCTATCGCCAACCTCTTCCAGAACGCCCTGAGCGAAGATTTCGTTCACCCTCTTGTAGATATTCCAGTCAGATTCTTCAAAAACGGGTCTGGTGTAGACAATATGGCATAGCGGCCAGAGGGCTTCGTTAGAGAAGCCGTAATAATAACCTTCTACCTCTTCCTTGGAAAGCCATAGCCGCTTGAGCGAGTACCTCGGCTCTTCTGGGGGAACCATCACCTTGCTGTTCTTATCCACTACCTCCCTATCGGCATCGCCGCTACCGTGAGCAATCCAGGTGCCGCCGCAGGCTCGCATCACCGGGTCCAGAGCTACCGTGAGACCACTGGCAGGCATCTGACATACAATTTCCCTGCCGGAGAAGGTGTGGATATAGGGCTCCCGGTTAGACACCACCACAAAAAGATAGCCTGAGAGTTTCTCCTTTACCAGGTCGTTTAAGCTTTCCCGCGTCCACATTGAGCACCTCCAATTGGTTGGCTTTGTTTATATTTGGTTGATTCCTTCAGGAAGAATACTTCAGGATGAATCCACTGTCGTTGCGAGGAGCACATTCGCTGCTCAGTATAAACTCGCAACGAAGCAATCTCAAAGGTTTATACAGATTGCTTTGCTTCCTGCCCGCCAGGGCTTGGCAGGCGGGTCGGCTCGCAATGCCATCACCAACCATCATCGAATAACCCCCTTTATCTAGCCTATTCTTCATCCCCTTGGTTTCGCCAGAGTAAAGAGAAACCAAACAACCAGGGCAATGACCGCAAGTGGCACCACGATTCTGAGAACTAATAATAGGAGTACAGGCACTAATCTGAATAACACGCCAGCCAGTATCATTAAACCAACGGTTATCAGTAAGGTTCGCTGTGCCTTACTGGGGTATTGTGGCCTGGGCGCAGCGTGAGGTGGTGTGTCCGGTGAATGTGCCCCTCCATGAGCGGCATCGTATTCCGCCCTCTTTGCCGGGTCCGAGAGCACCTCATAGGCAATATTTATCTGTTTCATCCTCTCCGCAGCATCAGATACTCGACTTACGTCAGGGTGGTATTTTGATGCCAGCTGGCGATAGGCGGCATTGATTACCTCCTTCTCTGCCCCGGGATGCACCTGGAGGATGCGATAATAATCAAACTGAGTTGCCATCGTCAAGTCGCAGTTTCTAGCCTTCGGTTCTTACGGTTTTAGCTCTGGGGGAAGCACCAGGTCAAGACCCTGACCGGCAGGTATGACTATGATTTTGATATCATCTCCGAGCCTATCGAGAAGGATATACTGCAACACTTGAGGGGATAGAGATGCAGCAATAGCGTTGTTGGCGGCAACCTGAGCATCAGTGACAATGCGAATGTACTCGGCTTCACCCGCTGCCTTAGCGATTCGAGCGTCTGCTTCCCCCCTGGCTGCGGCTTCTGCCTGCTCGGCTTCAACCTTGACACGCTCCAGCTTGTTCCTTGCTTCAAATATTGCCTGCTCGGCCGACACTTTGGCTTCGATAGCGGCAACGAAGGTGGCACTGAACTGGAACTCCGTTATCGATACTGCCTCAGTGATGATTCCCCGCTCCAGGAGTCGAATCGCTAGGCTCTGGGCGATTTCATCTCTGACAATTTCACGTTTCAGAATAAGGTCTTCCGCATTGTATCTGGCGGTGACCTGCTTGATGACCTCCTGGACGGCAGGAGCGGCAACCCTACTGATAAACTCCGGTCCTAGCGTCCGGTAAATCTCGGCGGTCCTGGTTGGCTCCAAACGCCAGTTGAGGGCAATAGTAGTGCGGACATCCTGAAGGTCACGGGATGCCGAAGCGGCACCGACTTCATATTTGTCGGTCCGAACATCCATCATTACTACCGAATCGATGAACGGCAACTTCACCTGGAGACCCTCATTCAGGATTGTGCCAGTCACCGCGTTAAACCGGATGACCACCCCACGATGGCCGGCGGGGACAGCCGTAAATGCGCCAGCAATGACACTGATAACGATAATGATGACTCCGATGATGCTGGCAATTCTTCCCCCAAATTGGCTTCTAAGGTCTCCTCCTCTTCCCTTGTTTGTCTGCATCATGTATAGACCACTGACAATGACAATGATACCAAAAATAAGTAATCCCATCATTTGTTAGACTCCTTTCTTAAAAATTCCTGAGTAAGTAAACGGCGGTTCACAAACGCGTCTTCTCATAACTTTCACTTATTCTTGCCCTTCTTTACTTTATTCTGCTTAGGTTTCTTGACACTTTTTCTGCCCTTCGCTCCCATTATTTCCTCCTTCTTGAAAATTCCTCCAGTAAGTAAACGGTCACTTACATATTAGGATATACCTACACTAAAATCAACGATATAAAACCTTTCGAAAGTTTTCTCAGAGCCTCTCCAAAACCACCGAAAAACATCGGTAATATGCTTTGCTTGACCCCTTTATGCCTAATAACTTATAATTCAAGACAACCATGTTAGAACAGCTTGAAGAGTTAAGATTAAAAGCTCTCCACGGATTAGAGGGCGTTAATAATATTAAAGAACTGGAAGCCTGGCGGGTTAATTATCTGGGTAAGAAGAGTAAGCTAACCAATAGCCTGCGTAGCTTGGCTACATTGCCTCTGGAAGAAAGAAAAATTGCCGGTGCTCGCGCCAACGAGCTTAAAACCAGTCTGGAAGATAGTTTCCGTA
>JACQOM010000122.1 GCA_016202525.1 Chloroflexota bacterium
ATGTTAGGCTGTGCAAAGATGAGCTTGACCATGCGGTACACTTTGGCTGCGGTCGGGCTGCCGCTAGTATCGGCATAATCGGCCAGCTTTAATCCCTGGCGGATGAGGGCATCGGCACCGAGCATGGCCCCGCCCCCGCCGATACCGTGGAAACCGACGTAGCCTTCACCCGGTCCGAAATCGGTCGCCATCTGGACAAAATAAGCAATGCCACGGTAATCGTTTTCCTCTACCTTCCAGGCCAGCCGCTCAAGCTCGGTGGGCGCCCGTCCGATATCACGGGGATATGCCATTTCCAGCTCGGGGTACTTGAATACCGAGGCTTCGTCAATCACGATACGGCAGTCGGCTGGAAGAATCTGGCCTTCTTTAGTCAGCACCAGAGGGTTGATTTCAGCGCTGCGGGCGCTGTATTTTCGGAATACACCGTATAGCTCACAGGCTACTTTGCTCAATGGTTCGACTAAAGATGTCGGGACTTTAAGCTTCGAGACTAATTTGCGGGCGTCCTTAACCGATAACCCGCTGAGGATATCGATACTCAGGCTGGCTACTTTTTCGGGAGATTTGACGGCGACCTCTTCGATGTCGACGCCGCCCTGAGTGCTGAACATCAAGACCGGCCCTTTAACCTTGTAAGAGTCGTTGACGATGATGCCGACATAAAATTCCTTCTCGATAGCCAATCTTTCCTCGACCAGGACTTTGGCTACTTTGAAACCCTTGATTTCTTTGCCCAGCAGCTCTTTGGCTGCCTTCTCTGCTTCAGCGGGGCTGTCGGCGAATTTGATACCGCCGGCCTTGAAACGTCCGGTGACTTCAATTTGTGCCTTGATTGCCACGGGTCTGGCTAGCTTTCCGGCTATTTTGCGGGCTTCCGCCGGTGTGGTGGCAACGCCACCTTCGGGCACGGGCATCCCGCAGTCTTTGAGCAACTTCTTCCCCTGGTATTCGTTAAGTTTAGGCATCACCCTCACCGTTGACGGCTATTTAGAAGCCGTGACTTTTGTGGCAAATCCCATACGGCGGACAGGCGCTCCGCCAGCATTTTTGACCTTAAAAGTGAGAATATCCATAAGCTCGGCTATATCACCGATTGATTCGATATGTAATAACATCTCCAGCGAGCTATTAACAGCTTCGGTGGATAGGGATAAACCGGCGCAGTCGCGGTATTTTTTGGCTATATCATCATTACTAAGCGGATTTCCGGGGTCGCCTTTGGCAATATCTACCCGGCGTGAATAGGTCTTGCCATTGCGGAGACTGATAACGATTTCGCCTCTCAGGTTGAGAAGGTCGCTGCCCATTTCAGGAGGATGGACGTAGTGTATTCTTGTCATCAGCTCTTGTGCCGTCTTGTTTTTGACCTTTTCGTCTCTGAACTGCTTTATTGTTGCCTCGCCATCGATGAGAGCAATAGCCACGCAGTATTCCAGGCTGAACTTGCCCTCCAGGGCGGTTACCGGACGGTGGTGAATCAGAATGCCGGGCAGTCCGGAGCTGGTCCGGCACTCGATATCGATGATGTCTGCGGGTTCAATCGTTGCTTCTGCCTTCAATGCTAATGCCGCGTCTATCGCCCAGTGGGTGTAAGCGCATGACGGGTAGGGCTTAAAGGCTAAACCGGAGGAAGTGATATAGAAATCTGTGTCTTTGGATTGCTTTGCCCTGGTTGCTGTTGCCTGTGGCTGTCCGCCGAGGACATTGCCGAAGCTTAATGGACCGTCCAGTATGTTAGAATCGGCGGTGAAGCCGTTTTGAGCCAGTGTTGCCGCTACGACTCCGTTTCTGGCGGCGTTGCCGGCGTGGAGGGGCTTGGTCATTGTGCCGAAATTTTGTCTGAGTCCTCCGGCTAAAGAGCTGGCAATGCCCAGAGCTATCGCCGTCTTTTCCTCACTCAGCCTGAGCATTTTAGCGACAGATGCCGCAGCGCCGAGGCTGCCTAAAGTCGAGGTGGTGTGCCAGCCAAGGTCATATTGCTGCTGAATACAGGTCAGAGCAATCCTGGCTTCGACTTCAAAGCCGGTGTTATAGGCGAGCAGGACGTCCTTACCGGACAGGTGATTTTCCTCAGCTACCGCCAAAACGGCGGGTAAAATGGCTACGGTGGGGTGGTAGGGGGTCAGGTGGTCGGGGACAAAATAGTCGTCATAGTCCAGAGCATGTCCCTGTGTGCCGTTAGCCCAGGCGGCCTGGTCGGCCGATGTTTTGAAACCTTTACCGATAACTCCGGCTTCAGGTCGACCGGTCTCTTTGACATACTGGCTGATTATCTTAGCTGAGGCTTCTTCAGCACTGGCCAGGGTTACTCCCAGGCAATCGAGAATAGCCATTTTGCTGGCATCGATTACCGCTAACGGAAGCTGTTCATATGATATTCCGGTAATGAACTTAACGATCTCTTCAGTGAACATGGCTAGCACTAAGTATACCCTGTGTGAGCGGAAGTGCGCAAGGGAGTTTGTTAAGCCTTTCAGTCATTATTAGTTTGGATAGTGTTTTAGTGAGTGTGATGTCCTGTCTCTGAGGTAGGTTATTGACCTATCCCCTGTATCCCCTTCCCTTAAAAGGGAAGGGGAGTAAAAGAAGAGAGGGGGCGAAGCCCCCTCTCTAAAAACTCTTCCCCCTCTCCGATGGAGAGGGGTTCACCTTGAAGGTTCTCCCTGAAGGGGATAAAGGGGATGAGGTTAAAACAACCAGGATTAGATAGACCTCATGGAAACCTTTTAGCCAGCAGTCAAGCAGATTGTGGTAGTTGCCATCCGGTGGCATTCTTTGTGGTTGGGACATTTAGTTAGGCAGGTGTGATTATCTAAGTATTGCTGGCACGGATGCTTTTCAGAGCCTCTATGACGGTACACTGCCCGGAGTAGACTAAATCACATCTGTTGGAGAATCCGGCGAAGTGGCAGAGTCGGCATTGAGTGTTGTGGGGGATAAAAGTTTTGCTCTTGGTCTTGTCTTTCGGCATTGTCTTTTCTCCTTAGTTCCGAGTTTTGGTTAGCGCTATCGCTCCGTAACTTATCGAACCGGGGAACAGCCAGCAACATGATTGACCAAGGGGTTAGGCTGCAGTTTTGTTTATTGTTTTGTTTCAGCAGTCAAGTAATACTTAAAATTCTACATCCTGGGGGTTACAGTAATGTTAATATCGGGGGCAAAAGGTTAAGCGGATGTTACACGGAGGTTACAAAAAGGTTACAGTTTGGCAGGAATTGAGACAATCAGAATGGAGCTAAGTTGATTAAAACCCAGACAAACGTGATGATTACCTTAGAAGTCCAGGTATTGAACCGGTGGGGCTGATGATATGGGTGATATTATGCTGCCAGTATCCCGCGGCGTGTCAGGTCGTCAGCCACATCTTTCAGTCCCAGGGACTCCAGTTTCTCCCGGGTGGGAATGCCGGTTGTCAGGTCGCAGCCGCGCAGCCGGTAGTAGTCATCGAGCACCTTATCGAATTCCTCCATGCCCCACTCAAATTTGGAGTAGTCGTAGTGGGGGTGCTCCTTACCGTACTTTAACTTATAGTAGAGGGGATAAGGGTAGTCATCGATGCGTCTGATACCCTCCCTGGCGTTGAAAGCTCTTTCCATCAGACATTTCCGTTCCGCTGCTTTAACCACGTCATCGACGCTGAAATCGATGCCGGTGGCGGTCGACATAAGCCGAGCGAAGTCCTCATTTTGTAGACCCTCAGTGATAAAGGTCTGGTGTGAGGCGAAATGGCAGGTACCTGTCATATCACAGAGGGCATAGGCAATCTCGTCGTCATAGACCTCCATTGCTTTGATAGGGTCGGGGGTGTTCGGCCTGAAGAATGCCTCGGAGTCACCATAACGCTCCCGTCCCATTGTCCTCAAGTGTTCATCGGAATGCTCGCGGCGAGAGCCGGGCACAGTCTGCGATTGTGCGCCGGTGAGGTGGTCATAGCCGCGGGTGGCTACCGCATTGCCCAGTACCGCACGTAAACCCCCCATCCCATGCTCCCACCCGTGGTCAGTATGCCCCTTGCCGTGACTGATATATAAGTCAGAGCCTCTTCCCAGTTTCTCAGCCGACCTCACCGGGTAACCGTCTAAAATTTCACCGAAGCCTTCTTTGTAGGCTATCTTGTGCAGCAGTTTGAAGAAGACCTCTTCGTTGCCTGGGGTCAGTTCCAGTCCATCGGTGTCTTCTTTAGTAATAATGCCGTCCTTGTATAACTGCATCGCCCACTGGAAAGCGTGAAATGGTACCTGAACATGCACACCCAACTGGTTGCAGGTCTCATTGAATTTGCAGAAGAATTCCACATTGTCGACTTTAGCCATGGAGAGCGACCTGCCGAAAGGTCCTCCTTCAAAACCGGGGCCCGCTGTGCCCTTATATTTACCCGATTTCACGGAATAGAAATGCCGGCAGTGATAGGCGCAGCCGAAACAGGACAGGTTCTTGTCCCGAATAGCATCGAGGTCGGCTTTACGCTTGGTATAAAAGCCATAAGAAACCCAGCCCGAGGTGCCATAACTGGTATGAATGGAGTACATCGGGTCTTTCTTTGCCCGTTCCAGCAAGGACTGGCACAACTCGACAAACTCTTTCGGTCTGGCTACTCTGACCTCTTTATTGCCCAGGACGGCTACCGCTTTGAGATTCTTGGAGCCCCACACCGCTGCCAAACTCATTCTGCCGGCAGCCCGCCCCAGATTGCCGATGATTGCTGAGGAATAGCACAGGTTCTCCCCGGCCGGACCTATTTTGAGCGTCTGAATATCGGGGCTATTCAGTTCTTGCCGGATGAGGTTTTCCGTAGTCCAGGTATCCTTACCCCAGAGGTGGGCGGCATCTCTTATTTCGGCTCGCTCGTCATTGACCCAGAGGTAGACCGGTTTTTCGGCCTTACCACGAATGACAATGAGGTCATAGCCGGCTAATTTCATTTCTGGGCCGAAGCAGCCACTACCATTAGAGCGGGCGAAGATTCCAGTAAGAGGTGATTTGCTGATGACATCGAATCGGCTGCTGGCTGGGGCGATGGTACCGCACAGTGGCCCATTGCCAATAATAATAATATTTTCCGGTGAGAGGGGGTCTGTTTCAGGACCGACCTCGTCATAGAGTATTCTGCTGCCGAAGCCGTCCCCGCCGATATATTTGGTGGCTAATTCCCGGGACAGTGGTTGTCTGGAGACCTTCATATTGGTCAGGTCGACATTGAGGATGGTTCCAGCCCAGCCGTACCAATCAGTCATTTCTGTTCTCCCTTTTTACCCCTGATGGCGGCAAATCTCTTTTCGGCGGCTGTTTTTCCTATTCCCTGCTTCAGCAGCCGGCTCTTCCATTTATCCTTGACATTCAGTGCCGCGGGCTTTACTTCCTCATAATGTATTATATCGATAGGGCAGACCTTAACGCATACCGGGTCGCCGAGGCACTGGTTACACTCGAAGACTTTGCCTGTAACCGGGTCGAGCGATAGCGCTCCGTAAGGGCAGACGCTCAGGCAAAGTTTGCATCCTTTGATACAGAGGTCATAATTGTGACTAACGATTCCTGTTTTTTCATCACGGGTGATGGCGTTGACAGGACAAACGAGGAGGCATTCCGGCTCAAGGCAGTGCTGGCACATTTCGGGAATACACACCCCTTTTTCCTCTTCTCTGATTACTCTCACTGCCGAGTGGCTGCGGCTGAAAGTCTGCGTTTTCTGGAAGGAGCAGTGCAGCACGCATAGTTCGCAGCCGGTGCACTTGTCATAATCAACGAAAAGTATCTTACGCATCGTGCCTCCTTTGCCTAAAAATGCCCTGTCACGATATTAGTCTGTGAAAATATGGTGGTATTCTTCGGGAAAACATCCCTCAGTGATAAGCAATTCTAACATTGTGCTGTCTGGGATGTCAAAAAGGAGCGTTACTTGAAGAAAGAAGGGGCTGACAGTTAAACCGCCAGCCCCTCTGTGTGTGTTTCTTCGGACAGGCTGATTTCTAAAAGCCCATTGATTTCTTGAGGGCAGTGTCAATCCAGAGGTACTTAGCCTCTCCCAGATACATACCGTAACCGGTGACAGATTCGCCGTTGTAACCCTTTACCCACGGTTGCCAGACGACATATTTGTATGGTGACGGGAGATATATTTCCCAGGCGTTTTGTAGATGGTAGACCCAGAACTTCTTCAACACTGGCCAAACTGCGGGTTCGTTAAACGTATAGTTCTTCAGTTCAAACTCCCGGACTTCCAGGGTGTGCGGGTCGTTAAGCATGCCCATGCCCCAGCCAGCATCACTTTGTGATACCGCCCACTCAAACTCATAAGGTAAATGGGTAGTGAAGTCGATAAAACCTGCCTCCTTGACGGCTCTACCCGCCGTCATAGAAGTAAAGACTGCCCTTTCACGGAGGTCGATTTGCATATTAACACCGACTTTCTCCCAATAGAATTTGACTAGGGTGAGCAAGTCAATATCGTATTGCGTCGAAGAATCCACCCGTATCTTGAAACCATTGGGGTAGCCGGCTTCAGCCAGCAGCTTCTTGGCCTTCTCCGGGTTATAGGTATAGAGTTCCTGAACATCCGGAGGCTGCTCCTTGAGCGGAGTGTACATGGCGATATAATCAGTGAATGGGGCTGCCGGTGCTGCCAGTATCTCGGCATCGCCCTGATAGTAATCCCGGACTATTGCCTCTTTGTCTATCGCCATCTGTAACGCCCGCCGCACCTTGATGTTGGACCAGGGCAGGTTCGGGTTATTCAAGACGAGACGAATTGTCTGCGGATACTGGTAGAGTTGTCTGGATGACTGCATTTTGGGATTGGTCTGCAGCAATTTGTCGACGTCGCTCTTCATGAGAGACAGTTTCGTATATGTAGCGTCAATCTTACTTGTGCGCAGACCAGCCGTAATAGTAGACATGTCTTTTAAGAAAAGGTACTTTACGCTATCAGGATAGGGTAATTGATTCTCCGGATGGAGGGGATCTTTACCCCAGTAGTTGGGGTTCCTGACGAAGGTGGCGCTACCCCCGGCCACGAAGTCGACCAGCATATAGGGGCCTGTGCCGACATTATTTTGCCATTTATCCATGTCTCCGTATTTTTTAATGACATCAGGCGCAATCATGGTGGCAGACCACTCGGTAATCGCCAGCCAGGTAGCGCCTAGTTTCCCGCCTTTTTCAGGGGGGTTGATTTTGACCTCAACCGTCCATTTGTCCAAAGCCTTCACTGATACCGGCCATTCCGTCTGCAGCCAGCGAGTACGCGCATTGGCCTTAATAGGCATTTCAGTGTCGGGGGCAAAAGCATAGTTAATGGAATAGACCACATCATCAGCGGTCAGTTCCCGACCGTTGACGAGGCGACTGGCTTCGCTGTTCGAGTTAAGAGCAAAATGGATTCCTTTACGGACGTGAAAGATGATGGTGGTCTCATCGGGTATCTCCCAGCTTTCGGCCACCAGACCTACCTTGAATGTTGCCGGGGCCAGGCTGAAGATACCGCTCCACTCACCGGTTCCGGTAGCTCCTCTTTTCCAGTCCATTCCTATCAGGTTCTCTTGGGTTTGAATGTGAGTGACCCTTCCAGACTGGCCACCTCTACGCGGGTCAAAGCCCGGCGGTTCCGTGTCTGAAACGATAGTCCAGACCCCCCCATATTTTGGCTTTTCTACCAATCTGCCCAATGAATCCTTGACCATCTCTACCCCTGGTTTAGTTGGAGTTGTGGGTGTAGCTGGTGCCGTTGGTGTGCTTGGTACCGCAGGCGTGCTTGGGACTGTTGGATTAGCTGGTGCTGTTGGTGTTGCCGGCGCTGCCGGGGCACAAGATGCCAGCACCAGAGCCAATACCATTAAGCCGCTCATTATCAGCCAGACGAACCTCTTTTTCATTGCCTCTCCCTCCTTCTCCTGTTCTTGTTGCGTTGTTTCCAGTAACGCCAGGGCCTAAAAGCCCATCGATTTCTTTAGTGTCTGGTCAATCCAGAGATACTGAGTCCAGACGAAGTCGTTAGTGTAACCGGGCACCATCTCGCCGTTATAACCTTTGACCCAGGGCCACCAGAAGGCGTAATAGTATGTTGACGGCATTTCTATATTCCAGGATTGATTGACAAGATATATACTAAATTCTTTTATCAGCTGGCGAGCCTTAGGTTCATCTGTGACATAAATCCCCTTAACCTGCTCTCGTATCCCGTTAACGTATGGGTCATTAACCATGGCCAGGTTACTTGAATCAGTGGCAAGCCAAAATTGCATGTTGAAAGGGGTCCTAACACCCATGGTTTGAAAGACTGCTTCTTTGTGAGTCCTTCCCCCGGTAATAGAACTATAGACAGTTGTTTCTCTGGTATCAATTTCTATCTGAACACCAATCTTAGCCAGTTGTGCTTTAATAACAGATAACAGGTCGACATTCTTTTGCAGGGTAAGTACCTGCATCTTGAAGCCATTGGGATAGCCAGCCTCAGCCAGAAGCTGTTTTGCCTTATCCGGGTGATACTCATAAAGCTCTCTGGCTGCCCCGGGTAGTTGCTCGACCGAAACGTACATATCCATCCACCCCTTTAGGGGTGGTATCGGAAGCATTTTTATCAAGCCGTGCCCCCCGAAATACTCCTTTAGTATCGTCGCTCGGTCTATGCCCATGGCTATCGCCTGGCGCACCTTCAAGTTATACCATGGCTGCTCCGGCTTATCTGTCCTCATGGTTAAGACCGTGGCATCATATTGAGGGTACTCTAGCTCTCTCACCACCGGAGGGATAGTCTTTCTTACACTTACGGACTCATCCCAGGTAACGCCGTCCCGGCCGACACCGAGGTTGTCAATCTTGGCTGTCCGGAAGGCCGCCATTCGGGTCGAGCGGTCGGTAATCACCAGCATCTTTACGCCGTCCGGGTAGGGCAACTGGTTCTCCGGGTGGAGAGGGTCCTTACCCCAGTAGTTGGGGTTCCTGATAAAGGTACTGGAGCTGCCTTGAATATGGTCTACCAGGATGTACGGCCCGGTGCCGACATTATTCTTCCAGTCCCGATAATCACCAAACTTGGCTACCGGTTCAGGAGCGTAGATAAAAAAAAAATCAGAAAGCGATTCCAGCACTGAGCTCATATAGCCCTTGTTTATCTTGACGACGACTGTATATTTATCGGGTGTAGTTACCGATACCGGAAACTCGGGCGGCGTCATTCTGGCATAGAAATAAGTGGTGGGCGTTTTACCGTCCAGGTTGTACATCCGTGTAAAAGTGAACGCTACATCAGAGGCAGTAAATTCTCTGCCGCCGACCAGCCGGCTAGCCTCGCTGGCCGGGTTAAGTGCCCAGTGAACCCCTTTACGGATATGATAAATTATGGTGGTATCATCAGGTGTCTCCCAGCGCTCTGCCAGGGAGCCCGTCCAGGTCTCAAATTCTTTTACCGTAGGGAAGATAAACTCGGTTTCACCGGTGCCTGAAGGTCCCTTCAGCCAGTCTGCTTTCAACATCTCCTCATGAGTGAGTGAGAGAATCCAGAGACTGGACCTGCCTTCGAAAGCATTATCCAGTCCTCCCGGCGGGGCGCTCCAGGCGTAGGTGAACGTGCCACCATATTTTGGCTTTTCCACCAGTCTGCCCAGTGAGTCCTTGACCATCTCTGCCCCGGGTGTGGTTGGGGCTGGTGTGGTTGGTTTTGGTGTAGTTGGTGCTGTCGGCGTAGTTGGGGTTGTTACTGTGGGTGTAGTTGGCGCTACTGGCGCTGCCGGTGCGCACGATGCCAGTATCAGAGAGAGCGTCATCGAAACGCTCAAGACCAGCCAGATGAACCTCTTTTTCATTGTCTCCTCCTTATCCCTTTATATCAGGTTAACAGGGTTCCTGCCCGTATCTTATGTAGATTTGACCTTAGGTTATAAGCCGTATTATATACTGGTTGATAAAGGTATTGTCAAGGTTATGAGGACTGGCCTTCTGAGAGAAGCTGCTGACAATATTACTTATAAAGATAATAAGGAAAAATCGTTGACCGCTAAGGCTACCCGTGATATATTAAGACAAACAGATTTTGATTGTTCAGGCTTTCCCTTAAGATTAAGAGCATTTGCGTTTTAGCCATACCAAATTGAGAAAATGGAAGTTACCTGGTTAGGTCATTCCTGCTTTAGAATTAAAGGCGTTCAGGCTACTGTTATCACTGACCCTTATTCGCCTGATTTAGGCTACTCATTAGGTAAGCCTGCGGCTCGTATTGTGACCGTCAGCCATCAGCATCCGGGCCATAATTATGTTCAGGGCGTGACCGGTGAGCCTAAGTTGATAACCGGACCCGGTGAGTATGAAATCAGCGGCGTCCTGATTACAGGCGTAGCGACTTTTCATGATGAAGAGAATGGCGCTAAGAGAGGAAAGAATACCGTCTATCTTATCGAGGTAGACGGGGTATCGATATGTCATCTCGGTGACCTGGGGCATGGGCTTACTGCCGGGCAAAAAGAGGCGCTGGCCAATGTAGATATGCTGCTAGTGCCGGTGGGTGGGGTATCCACCATTAATGCCCGCACGGCATCGGAGATAGTCCGTCAGCTTGAACCGAAGGTGGTGATTCCGATGCACTACCAGACCGAGGCGCTGAAGCGAGAGTTGGAGCCGGTGGATAAGTTCCTCGGGGAGATGGGGGTAAAAGAAGTTGCTCCCCAGCCTAAATTATCCGTAACCAAGGCCAATTTACCTCTCATTACTCAGGTCTTTCTACTGAGCTACTAAGTTCCTCTTCTCTTACCGTTGCCAGTGCCAAGGAGTTGATGTTTTTTGATATAGTGGGATTGGCTAAAAGGGGAAGGTATGGCGGGCTATACTAAAGATGAACTGGCGAAGATGCACCCCAGGGATTTCAGAGCCCTGGTCAGAAAGGGTGAGTGGACGGGGTCGGTTCAGGATATCTGTGTCGGCTATGCCCTGGCGAATCTGGTTATCGTTCCCAAAGATGTGGCCATTGATTTTCTTATTTTCTGTCTGCGTAATCCGCGGCCATTTCCATTACTAGATGTTACCGAGCCCGGAGACCCCGAGCCGAAATTGGTGGCGCCGGGCGCCGACTTACGTACCGATTTGCCGCGGTACCGTGTCTGGAAAAATGGCGAGCTTGTCGATGAACCTTACAAGATTACCAAATACTGGCGGGATGACCTGGTCGGCTTCTTGATTGGCTGCAGTATTTCGGTAGACCCGTTCTTGAAAGCGGCTAACATTCAATACCGTTTTCCCGGCGGTCATCTCACTAATCTGC
>JACQOM010000123.1 GCA_016202525.1 Chloroflexota bacterium
ATGTTGGCGGTGGGAATGGCGGCGGGAATGGGAATGCTGGGGCCAGCGCTGGCTATCGGGTTGATTGGTTATTCAGCGTTGACCGGAATCTCCCGCAATCCTGAGGCAAGCGGCCCGATAATGACCAATATGATATTGGTTACCGCTTTCGCTGAGGCTATCGGGATTTATGTCCTGATTATCGCCATCATCTTGGCCATGATTGTATAGTGAAGCTATTAAAAAGGGGGTAATTATGGAGCAACAAGGTATACCGATTTCCATAGCGATTATTATTGCCTCAGCTATTCTTGGTGCTGTGTTTCTAGTTGGTATGGTTATTATGGCGGTAATTCCCTCGGTAAAGTAGCCGTTAACGCACAAGGGAGAGATGGAAAATGGAAGGTCTGGCTAAACTGGGCATCAATCTGCCAACGCTAATCGCCCAAATTGTGAACTTTGGCATTCTCTTCGGGCTTCTGTATTTGTTTGCCTATAAGCCGATTTTGAAGATGCTCGATGAGCGCTCCAAAAAGGTTGAGGACAGTATGAAGCAGGCTGATTATATCAAGGAGCAGGTGGCTCATGCTGAGGAAGAGGCTAAAAAGCGGATCGAGGCTGCCGGTAAGGAAGGGCATGAGATAGTCGCCGAGGCGGTTCGTACCGGGGAAGAAGTCAGGCAGCGTGCTCAGCAAGAAGCTAAGGGAGAGGGTGAGGCTCTTATTGCCCGGGCGAGAGTGGAGATTCAGCATGAGAGAGATGACGCTATTGATGAGTTGCGTAAGGAGTTTGCCGACCTGACGATACTGGCGGCCGAGAAGGTTATCAGCCGTTCCCTGGATAAGGAAGCGCACCGCCAGCTTATCGATAAGGTATTGTCAGAAAGTCCAACTCTGAAGAAGAGTTGAGGTTGTTTGGCGGGTGTCTTTAAAGGAATATTATGGCGAAAAGAAATAGCGGAATACGCTATGCGAAAGCAGCGTTTGAGCTGGCGATGGAGCGAGGTGAACTGGATAGATGGCAGTCCGACTTGAGTAAAATAGCTGTCTTAGGTGAAGATGCTGATTTGTTGGCGCTATTTGAGAATCCCCGGCTCCATTTTGATGATATAGTCAGGATACTGACCGGGCAGTTTGCTGATATTAATCCCCTGGCCTTAAATTTGGTTCATTTGTTAGTTGCTAAAGGCAGGTTGAGTATCATCGGTCATATTGCCGATGACTTCCGTCAATTATTGGACGACTACCGCGGTATCGAGCAGGCTGAAGTTATTACGGCTATTCCACTTAATGACGAGGATAAGCTGAGGTTGGGGGAGCGTCTGGGGGCTATCGTCGGTAAGGAGGTAGTTATCAAGCCTGCAACCGATTCCAGTTTGATTGGTGGGGTTGTGGCTAGAATTGGCGGTAAGCTTATTGATGGTAGTACGCGCAGCCGCTTGGAGGCTCTAAAGAAGGAGTTAAGTGGGGTTGGGGGGTAAGCATGATGAAGAGTCAAAGGGAGGCGAGACCTCTCTCACATGGTTCCTTTCCCTCTTCTTTCAAAGAGAGGGAGAATAAGATGGTGAGGTAGATAAGATGACGACAAGAGGGCAAGATATCGTTTCTGTTATCAAGCGGCAGATTGAGCAGTTCGGTCTGGCGGCGACCATGGTCGATGTTGGTACTGTAATCGAGGTGGGTGATGGTATTGCCAGGATTCACGGACTGGCCGCAGCTAAGTATAACGAGCTGCTTCAGTTTCCTAACAATATTATCGGGATTGCCATGAACCTTGAGGAGGATAGTGTCGCGGCTGTTATCCTTGGGGACTATACTACTGTTAGAGAGGGGGACGAGGTACGCTGTACCGGACGGATTGCTGAGGTGCCGGTAGGCGATGCTCTTATCGGCCGGGTAGTTGACCCTGTCGGTCGTCCACTGGATGGTAAGGGAGACATACGAAGTCAGAAGGCACGACCATTGGAGCGTATTGCTCCTAATGTGGCCGTGCGCCATTCGGTAAATACCCCGGTGCAAACCGGTATTAAGACGATAGATAGCCTGATTCCGATTGGCCGCGGACAGCGAGAGCTTATTATCGGCGACCGCTCCACAGGAAAGACAGCTATTACTCTGGACACCATCATCAATCAGAAGGGTGGCGACCTGATTTGTATTTATGTGGCCATTGGTCAGAAGGCGTCCAGGGTGGCACGGGTGGTAGCTATCCTGGAACAGTATGGTGCTATGGAGCATACTATCGTCGTGGCGGCTAATGCCTCTGATTCAGTGGCTCTGCAGTATTTAGCCCCTTACGCCGGTTGCGCTATCGGGGAGGAATTCATGGAGCAGGGTAAGGATGCCCTGGTGGTCTATGACGACCTGTCAAAGCATGCCTGGGCTTACCGTCAGCTTTCACTATTGCTGCGCCGCCCTCCGGGGCGGGAGGCATATCCCGGGGACGTCTTTTATTTGCACAGTCGGTTGCTGGAGAGAGCCGCCAAGTATGACGATGCACATGGCGGCGGTTCGCTGACGGCGCTGCCTATTATTGAAACACAGGCCGGCGATGTATCTGCCTATATCCCGACCAATGTTATCTCGATTACTGACGGTCAGATTTATCTGGAATCAGACCTGTTTAATGCCGGTCAAAGGCCGGCACTGAATGTTGGTTTATCAGTATCCCGGGTGGGTAGTTCGGCTCAGACCAAGGCAATGAGGCAGGTGGCCGGTAGGCTCAGGTTAGAACTGGCTCAATACCGCGAGCTGGCTGCCTTTGCTCAGTTTGGTACTTCGGAGTTGGACCAGGCGACCCGGTCTCAACTTGAGCGCGGACGGCGGATTACCGAGGTCTTGAAGCAAGCCCAGTATACTCCGATGCCGGTAGATAAGCAGGTCATGATTCTCTATGCGGCTATTAATGGATACCTCGATGATGTAGCTGTCGACCAGGTTAGTGCTTTTGAGACTAACTTTCACCGATTTGTAGTGGCCAGTAACCCCAAGATAGGCGAGATTATTATCAAAGAGAAGGACATCAGTGCTGAGACTGGAGAAGCATTGAAGGCAGCTATTGTTAAGTTTAAGCAGACAATGACGTTAAAGTAGCCTGAAGGGATTGTGTATTTTACAAGTGTTTTGCTCTTCATCGTGAGGTAGAGGAAATTAAAGGGATGAGGTTCTATAATTTAAGGGGGGGTGAGGTTATCTGGCTAACATTCGTTTAATCCGACGCCGAATTCGGGGTGTCCAGAGCATAGGTAAGATTACCCGTGCAATGGAAATGATTGCTACTTCGAAGATGAGGCGATCACAGGAACGCGGACTGGCCGGGCGGCCGTATGCTGATAAGATTTATCAGGTCATCGCCGACTTAGCCGCTTTACCCCAGACTGGTAGAGTGGCGCATCCCCTGTTGCAGCGCCGGCCGGTAGCCAGAATAGCCATAGTCCATATTACACCTGACCGAGGTTTGTGTGGCGGACTCATTACCAGTATCAACCGCCGGGCGGCTAATTTTATCCTGGAGCAAAGCGTACCGGTTAATCTTATTTGCGTCGGTCGCAAGGGTCTGGACTTTATGAGACGGCACGGTCGTGATATCCGGGCTGAGTTTACCGGACTCGGTGACCAGCCTGGTTTGCTCGATACTCTGCCCATATCCCGGATTATAATCGATGATTATACTAACGGTGTTGTCGATGCAGTCTATTTATCCTATACCCGGTTTGTCTCCACGATAGCTCAGAAACCGGTCATGCAGCCGATATTGCCGGTGGAACCGGCGGCTTTACCTGCAGGGCAGAATGTAGATTATATCTATGAGCCGGGGACGGCGGCAGTGTTGAGCAGTCTATTGCCACGCTTTGTTGAAATGCAAATTTATCATGCTATTCTGGAATCTATCGCCAGTGAACAATCTGCCAGGATGGTAGCCATGCGTAATGCTACGGAAAATGCCGGCGAACTGGTTGATGACTTGACTCTGAGGTATAATAAAGCCCGTCAGGAGGCAATTACCAAGGAGCTTCTTGATATTACTGGCGGGGTTGCAGCGTTAACTGGCTAGAGGAGGTACTTGTGGCTAAAGGTAAAGTGGTTC
>JACQOM010000124.1 GCA_016202525.1 Chloroflexota bacterium
AGTCTGTCCTTATCCCATGTCGAAGCTTCTATCTGTCACCACCTGCTTATTTAGTCTTTTACCTGAGCCTGAATCATACCGGACTGCTGTTTATCTTACACCATTTCGTCAGTATTGGGGAAGAGAGTAAGTTGAGAACCGCTTGACAGCTAGCCGCAATCTATACTATCGTGGCAAATAGCAACTAAGCTTGGTCAACTCTACTTATGAATATCAGTATCGGGAAATATCTGGCCAATGTGGAATCGGCGCTGGCTGACCTTGAGCGGCAGCGGATAATAGAACGTATCTGGCAAGAAGACCATACCATCTGGAAGCCAGACCCAACCGAGATTACCAACCGCCTGGGCTGGCTTACCATCACCGACCTCATGCGAGGGCAGATATCGGCTTTAAACTCCTTTGCCAGGGAGGTTCGGAAAGACGGTTTCCGCCATATCGTTCTGCTGGGGATGGGTGGCAGCAGCCTTGGCGCTGAAGTCCTGAGTCAGACTTTCGGCAGCGCTGACGGCTACCCCGAACTCATTGTGCTGGACTCGACACTACCGGATAGCGTACAGGCGGTAACAGATGCCATCGACCCGGCACATACACTGTTCATCGTATCATCCAAGTCCGGCACCACCATCGAGCCTATTTGCCTCTGGCAATATTTTAAGGAGATGGTTATAGCGGCCGCAGGCAAAGAAAGGGCCGGAAGGAACTTCATCGCCATCACCGACCATGGAACGCCACTGGCTAATCTGGCTAAAGAGGAACGGTTCCGGCGCGTCTTTCTGAATCCGACTGACATCGGTGGACGCTATTCGGTGCTATCTCTTTTCGGTCTGGTGCCGGCCGCTTTGATTGGGATTGATATTACCTTATTGCTCGACCGGGCGGACAAGCTAAGAGCCAGATGCATCCCCAGCCAATCTACCTCCGAAAACCCGGGCGCCCATCTCGGGGCAATAATCGGCACGCTGGCATTACAAAAGCGAGACAAACTTACCCTGCTTGTCTCACCCGCCATCAGCAGCTTGGGACTCTGGGTAGAGCAGCTTCTCGCCGAGAGCACCGGCAAAGAAGGCAAGGGTATTGTCCCAGTCGTTGACGAACCGGCACTGGAGCCATCTGACTACGGCACCGACCGGCTGTTTGTCTTTCTACGTCTAGAGAATGATAATAACTCCGCCATCGATGCCGCCGTCACCCGCCTCAAGGCTGCCGGACAACCCGTAGTGCTCATTGAAATACCGGACATCTATGCCCTGGGGGCTGAGTTCTTTCGCTGGGAGCTCGCTACCGCAGTCGCCGGAGCAATGCTGGGTATCAATCCGTTCGACCAGCCGGACGTAACGCGAGCCAAGCAGGAAACAGACAGAGTGTTACAAACCTATACCACCTCAGGCAAACCGCCTGAAACCGAAGCTATTAATTCTCTGGCTTCGTTATTGGCTAAAGCCGGTGCCGGCACTTATCTGGCGGTGCTGGCTTATCTGAAACAGAACCCCAATCTGGGCAGGCTAATGACCGACTTCCGAAGGAGAGTAGCTCAGAAGTACCATATCGCCACCACCGTAGGCTACGGACCCCGCTACCTGCACTCCAGCGGGCAGTTACACAAGGGTGGGCCGGATACAGGCTTATTTCTGGAGATAACCACCGGACATGAGAAAGACATCCCCATCCCGGGAAAGACATATACTTTCGGCATCCTGGCTGCTGCTCAGGCACTGGGCGACCTTCAGGCGCTACGGCAACTGGAGCGCAATACCGCCCGGATTCACCTCAGCCGTCCTGATATAACTACTCTCTCCAAACTGTTCAATGAATTACCTTAACACTTTTATCAGTATCATTACGGCTTGTCAGGCTGGTCTACCTGTGCCAAGATAGAGTATAATTTTACTCAAAAGTCAGTGTTAAAAAGAGGAAAATTCACGATGGCAAGCGGAAAATTGCCGGAGCGTATCGCCAGACTTGAGGAACTGTCCACCAACATGTGGTGGAGCTGGCATGAAAATGCGCGCAGGGTGTTCCGGATGCTGGATTACCCACTCTGGAGACAAAGCGTGCACAACCCGGCTAGAGTGTTACGTGAAGTCAGTGCCGACACGCTGCGAGCTGCCTCTACTGACCCCGCTTTTCTGGCTTTATATGACTCGGTAATGGCCGAGCTCGATACCGATGTATCAGCCTGTAACACCTGGCTTACTACCAAACATGCCGAATTACTGCCGGGCACTGTTGCCTATTTTTCCATGGAATATGCCATACACAACTCCCTCCCGATGTATGCTGGCGGGTTGGGTATTCTGGCGGGTGATATTTGTAAGGAAGCCAGTGAAATAGGACTGCCATTAGTTGCCATTGGTTTCATGTACCCTCAGGGATACTTCCAGCAGCGCATCTCCGCCGACGGGTGGCAGGAGGAGAACTACCGGGAACTTAATTTTGAAGAAACACCGATTACTCGAGTCCTGACTCCCCAGGGAAACAAGGCTTTAGCCGAGGTTCAACTTGGTGAAGTTACTTTGGGTATCGGAGTATGGCAAGTACGGGTAGGCTGCACTAACATCTATCTGCTGGACACCAACCTGGAACAAAATCCGGTGGAACACCGGCAGCTATCGGCGCGCCTGTACGTTGCCGACCGTGAACAACGTTTGCAGCAGGAAATCATACTGGGCATCGGCGGGGTACGTGTCCTGCGGGCATTAAACATTAATCCTTCCGTCTGGCACGCCAATGAAGGGCATAATGCATTCATGATGGTAGAACGTATCCGGGAAGAAGTAGCCGGAGGCGCCAGTTTTACCGAAGCTTTAGCCAGAGTGCAGGCAACCTCCGTGTTCACCACTCACACACCGGTACTGGCCGGAAATGACATCTTTCCCGCCCAGATTATCGAAAAGTACTTCAGTAATTACTGGAAATCTCTGGGAATTAGCCGCGAGGCATTTCTCCAGCTCGGAGCACAGGACGGTTCCCCCACCCAGACATTCAACATGACCGCGGCCGCTTTGAGGACCACCAATCAGCGAAGTGCTGTAAGCGAGCTTCACGGAAGGGTAGCCCGCCGGATGTGGCACGGGCTTTGGCCCGACTTGCCTGAAGACCGTGTCCCGATAGGGCATGTCACCAATGGCATACACGTACCTTCCTGGGTGGCTCCGGAACTGTACCATCTTTTTGAAATATATCTGGAAAAGGACTGGATAAAGGAACATGACGACACTCAACTATGGCAGTTGGTCAATGACATTCCTGATGACGAGCTGTGGGCTATCCGGCAACTATTAAGACGAAAACTGATACATATCATCCTGGAACGGGCACAGAACCGCTGGGCTAACGGCCGGATAACCGCCGAGCAAGTCGTGGCAATGGGAGCTTTGCTTGACCATGATACTCTGACCATCGGTTTCGTGCGCCGCTTCACCGAATATAAGCGACCATTTCTTATCTTCCGTGATATTGAACGACTCAAACGGATTGTCAAAAACCGCTGGCGTCCCGTTCAAATAGTCTTTGCCGGCAAGTCTCATCCGGCTGATTTTCAGTCCAAGCAGCTTATCCATCAGGTCTACAATCTGGCCACGGACCGTGACTTCCTCGGACGGATAGCCTTTGTTGAAGACTATGACATGCACATGGCTCACTATCTCGTCCAGGGAGTAGATGTCTGGTTGAATACTCCGCGGCGTTTACAGGAGGCCTGTGGCACCAGCGGTATGAAAGCCACGTTAAATGGCGTGCTTCATTTGAGCGTTCCTGACGGATGGTGGCGTGAGGGCTATAATGGTAAAAACGGTTGGTCTATCGGCGGTGATTTTACCGGACTCAAACCTGAGGAAGAAGACAAAATAGACGCCTCGTCACTGTATCGCCTGTTAGAAGAACAGGTCGTACCTCTCTACTATGAACGCGACCGGAACGGCATTCCTCATGGCTGGATTAGCATGATTAAAGAAGCGATGCGTTCCGTTGTGCCTGTTTTTTGCGCTAGGCGTATGCTCAAGGAATACATCGAACGGATGTACTCTCCGGTGACCCAGCTACAAAAAAATAGCTAATCAGGCTGTCTGGTTGTGTGACTGATTTACCACCGACAAAGTAGCCCAAATTAGCTCATTTGATACGGATAATCATTGAAGCCTGTATCAGTGGAGAAACAACTTTCTTAGCTAGGTATCTAGCCAACGCGAATGGAGAGTTGCCGCCCCAGAGGTATAAACTGGTTCAGCCATTCCCGAGCGGTTCTATCTCCCTGCTGTACCCTTTTCTGGAACTGGGAGTAGGCGGATTGCAACACTTCATGGTAGAGGTTCTGCACCTTCCACAGGTCAACCGGAAACGGGAAAGTATGTATCATATTAGCAGCAACTAGGAGCTCTTTTAAGACGGTAATGTCCTCAGGCGTAGCTACCAATTTTATCATCATATTCTCCAGAGCTTGCTGCAACAGGTAGCTCAAACCCTCATTATCAAGCTCTACTTTCCAGGTCTTCATCTCGGTCAGAAGATTCTTGATACGCTCCCAATCCAGCGTATCGGCGCTGAGTGCTTTACGCAGACCGCGGTTCAGGATAAACTCTGCGGCTGATTGATAACTCTTGGGAATAGGATTACCCAGTTCCGAAAGAAAACGCATCGGGGGGTAATGATGCTCATACACCTGATAATAGGCATCTTCAATCTCGGATAAAGCTGATTCCAGGATATTGTCCAGAACATTACGCTGTTCATCCCGAAAGAGATCCTTGATAGAATGAGTGGAAATACCAAAGTGCTTATCCAGCAGCCGGATAACAGCCGTAATATCCGCTTTAAAGAAGGCCTGACTTAGTTCCTTAATCATTTCCTGATAAGACGCTTCTCCCTCGTATCGGCAGACACCGGCGTTGACATTATTTTCACCGAAACGCAGGACACCGAAAGTCATCACTGCCGATTCCCTGGTTATAGTCGATACCACTCTGGCCCGCCCTATAGCCAGTTTCAATTCCCCGGCAACAAGGCTCTGGTAATCTTCAAGATCGATTTGGTAGCAGTAAATCTCAGTATGTTTACCGTATTCTTCAAATAAAGAGTTCACGGCAAAATGGGCGGTGACTCTGGTCAAATCCACCATAGCCGGTTTCACGAGTCTATTGTAAATACGGCGGCCGTCACCAGACTCCTTAATATTACTTTTGGCCAGGCTGAGACGTTCCAGAAAAGACGCTTCCAGCTTATCACCGAAGAGTTGTTCGGCCAACTGTACGGCACGTCCGGCATATTCAATAACCTGCACTGCTTCAATGCCGGATATTTCATCAAAGAACCAGCCACAGCTTGTGTACATAAGCATGCCATGCCGCTGCAATTCCAGAAGCTTGAGCGCAGTCGTTATTTCGTCTTCATTCAGCTCACGATTACGGTGCTGTTCAATAAATTTCCGGACATTCTCCAGTGAGCGGTCAAGAACCAGGCTAATATAATCATCGCGAGCCGCCCAGGGGTCTTTCAGAAACTGACCTGCCCTCTCTTCATATTTAGTAATTAGAGAGTCACGCAGCCAGTCAAATGACTCACGCAGCGGAGCACGCCACGCTTGATTCCATCCCGGGTTTCTGCCGGCATTATCACCGCAATCGCTCCGCCACCGCTCAACACCATGACGGCAACTCCAGGAGGTGTTTTCGGTAATCTCTACTTCATAGGCCGGCGGACTTTTTTCCAAGTATTCGCCATAATTGGTGATTCGGGCTAAACCGTTGGCTTCGATATAGTGCAGAGCAAAAGCCAGCGCCATATCCCCGAAACGATGATGGTGTCCGTAGGTCTCACCATCAGCAGCAATGTGGACAAGTTGAGGCCAGGTGCGCTTCTCAGAAAAGGCGCCTGCTAGCCGGCGGGCAAAATTCTCGCCACTGTTGAGAACATCACCAAAAGCGACACTCTGGGCGATAGGGGCATTATAGAAAAGGAGGTTTATCTGTTGACCTGACGGCAGATTAAGCTGGTAAGCCATGGTCGGGTCGATAGTGGCATTAGGAACATTAGTCCAGGTATCGGTATTAATTTTACGCACTCGTTGAGCCTGGTGAGGCGCTAGGATAGTAAACCTGATTCCCAGTTCGGCCAGAATCTCTAGGGTCTCCATGTCCACCGCCGTTTCCGGCAACCACATCCCCTCGGGTTTCCTGCCAAAGCGGTGCTCGAAGTCATGGATTCCCCAGCTCACCTGGGTATATTTGTCCCGACGATTAGCCAGAGGCATAATCATATGGTTATAGGGCTGGGCTAACGCTGAGCCATGTCCGGAAAAACTCTTCTGGCTGACCTTATCCGCATCCAGGATAGCCCGGTAGACATCCGGGGCATTTTCTTCCAACCAGACGAGGAGCGTCGGCCCGAAGTTAAAACTTATTTTGGTGTAATTGTTCACTATCTGCGTAATATAGCCTTCACCATCCAGAATACGTGAGGCAGCGTTAGGCGCATAACATTCCGCCGTAACTCTTTCATTCCAATCATGGTAGGGATAAGCTGAGTCCTGCGTTTCAAGATACTCCAGCCAGGCATTTTCCCGCGGCGGCTGGTAGAAATGACCGTGAATACAAATATATCGTTCCATCCAAGTATCCTTAATGAAAAGAGCCGACTGCCGGATTCATGATTTATCACTCTCACTCTTGAAACAGACCACTGCCAGCGGTGGTAGTATGACTTCCAGAGAGCAGGGGCAGCCATTGCTTTGAATTCCGGACGCTCTCAGGCTTACTGGGTTGCCCTGGCCGCTGCCGCCGTACTCCTTATCATCGCTGTTCAATACCTCTTTCCAGTAACCATCACGGGGAACACCCGCCCGGTACCGGAAGTGTGTCATCGGGGTGAAGTTACACAGTACCAGTAACATATCGTCGCTCGATTTACCCTTGCGGACAAAACTGAAGACGCTCTGCGGAGCATCGTCAGCATCTATCCAGGCAAAGCCAGCCGGGTCAAAGTCCACTTCGTACAGGGCCGTTTCATCGCAGTAAAACCGGTTCAGTGCCTGCACCCACCGCTGCATCGCCTTGTGGCGCTCGTAGTCAAGCAAATGCCAGTCCAGAGAACCGTCATGGTGCCATTCATGCCACTGCCCTAATTCCGAGCCCATAAAGAGTAACTTCTTCCCGGGTTGAGTGTACATATAGCCCAGGAGCAGCCTCAAATTGGCAAACTTCTGCCAATCATCACCGGGCATCTTACCCAGCAGCGAGCCTTTCCCATGCACCACCTCATCATGGGAAAGAGGCAAAATGAAATTCTCGGTATAAGCGTAGAGCATGCGAAAGGTCAAATCATTATGGTGATAACTACGGTATATCGGGTCGCGGGACATGTACTGCAAAGTATCATGCATCCAGCCCATATCCCATTTAAGACCGAAACCCAGGCCGCCGGCATATGTCGGCCGTGACACCATCGGCCAGGCGGTTGACTCCTCGGCAATTGTCTGCACATCAGGATAATGTTTGTAGACTTCCTCATTAAACCGGCGCAAAAAAGCGACCGCTTCCAGGTTTTCCCGTCCGCCATACTTGTTGGGAACCCATTCTCCCTCATTCCGTGAATAGTCCAGGTACAACATCGAGGCGACCGCATCGACACGCAGACCGTCAGCGTGATACTTATCTAACCAGAAAAGAGCGCTGCTAATCAGGAAAGACTGCACTTCAGGCCGCCCGTAATTGAAAATGTAACTTTTCCAATCGGGATGAAAGCCTTTCTGCATATCAGCATGTTCGTAAAGATGAGAACCGTCAAAAAAGACAAGACCGTACTCATCACCAGGAAAGTGTGACGGCACCCAGTCCAGAATCACGCCGATTCCATTCTGATGTAGACAATCAACCAGGTACATAAAATCCTGAGGAGTACCGTAACGACTCGAGGGCGCAAAATAGCCGGTAGTTTGATAACCCCAGGAACCAAAAAACGGGTGCTCCATAACCGGCAGAAACTCGACATGGGTAAATCCCATCTGCCGGACATATTCAGGCAGTTGCTGTGCCATTTCCCGGTAGCTCAGGGAACGGTAATTATCGCCGGGTACCCGTTTCCAGGAACCCAGATGCACCTCATAAACAGATATCGGAGCAGACAGTCCATTGTGTCCGCAACGTTTTTCCATCCACTCCCGGTCTCCCCAGATATAATCAAGGTCCCAGACTAAGGAAGCGGTCTTCGGCGGCATTTCCTGATAAATAGCCAGAGGGTCAGCCTTAGCCACAGTGTAGTCTTGATAGCGAGAGATAATATGGTATTTGTAAAGAGCGCCCTTGCTCACCCTTGGAACGAATCCTTCCCATATTCCCGACTGCTCCCTTGAGCGTAAAGGATGGCTGGCTCTATTCCAGCCATTAAAGTCGCCGATGACGGATACCTGCCTGGCATCCGGCGCCCACACTGCAAAATAAGTCCCCGGTTGGCCGTCAACTATCACCGGATGCGCTCCCAGCTTATCATACAGGCGAAAGTGAGAGCCTTCATTAAAGAGATAAAGGTCATCAGCCGCTAGCAGAGTTAGTCCCGATGACGACTGATTCCCGGGCTTTGATTCAGGGACTTTTATTGATTTTATCTTTGCTTTTTTCTCTTTCACCATCCACTACACCTTTGCGGACCATATTCACCATTCGCAGTGTATCAGTTACCTGCGGCATCTGACAAAATTCCTCAAAAGAATACCTCGCTTTACGCTGCCAGTTCGGGTGCTCTGTCACGGTACCGGGCACGTTCTGCGGTTGTATCTCCAACCACAGGTCTTCCAGATTAACCAGGACCAGTCTAGCCTGGCTGGCCGCCAGAAAAGACAAACAAGCCTTGAAAATAGCCGCGATACCATCTCTCTGTTCCCGCAACCAGCTCCCGTTTTGTAAAAAAGTAACCAGTGCCTTCTTCATATTGGCTAAATTCTTCTTTTCTCGTTTTACCTCGCCTTCGTCTAAGAGACCAAACCTTACCCGTCCTTCAATATCCAGTCCCCGCCAGAAAGCAGCAAAAGGCGGCATATCATGTGTATTCATACTGGCCACCGCATTCGAGGAAATCGAAGACGGCCCGCCGCGCCGTCTGGAAGCAAGCTCATAAGGCAACACATACATACGGTTGAGATTGTGTTTTTTCAATGCTGGCCGGACATAAGGCGGCACAGTACCCAAATCCTCTCCAACGATAACCGTCTGATTGCGGTGGGACTCAAGAGTTAAAATAGCATAGAGTTCTTCAGCATGGTAACGCAAGTAGACTCCTTGATGGGCATCCATACTATCAGGGATACAGAAGAGCCGATGAAGACCCATTACATGGTCGATGCGCAGAATACCCGCCTGCCGGAAGTGATGGCGCAGGTAAGCAATGATGTACCGGTAACCCTGCTCTCTGATTTTTTCCGGGTGCAGGGGCGGAAACCCCCAGTCCTGTCCTTCGCTGGAAAAGTTATCCGGTGCTGCCCCGACCGAAGTATCCTGAAGAAACACATCCTGCTCACGCCATAAATCATAACCGTGTGGATGGACCCCCAGCGGTAAGTCCAGATACAATTGGACGCCTTTTTCCCGCGCCATTGCTGAGACGCTTTCCATTTGCTGGTATGCCAGCCACTGAACATAGACATGGTAACGCCGGTCCTCTTCATTGTAATCACCATCGTTGATGACGCCTTCCCTAAGTGGCTGCGGCCATGATTGCCAGGGAGCCCTCTGTTTTTCGCCAGCGGCGCGGAACCGGGCATAGTCCTCGACCACCGGGTTTGCTTCAACAAAGCGCTGAAGAGATTCAAATCGGCGAGATTTATCAGCAAATAAGCAGTCGCTTAACTCTGCCAGAACCTTACGCTTTAGTGCCATATGCCGCTGGTAGTCCACCAGTGGCGAGCTACGCAGATAGTTAATCTCATTCTCAAATACCGATGATGCCAGCAGAGTCCGTGCCGCCGGACATTTCGGTAACTCCGGTGCTTTTGTTATGTCAAGATAAAACTCATTCCACAGCAAACGGCTGACAGGTAGATACGGGCTGGGTTCGAAGGTATCATCCAGAAAAGTCGCCAGCAGAGGCAAGGTAGCGACTATGTTCCCGTTCATGCCACCGACCCAGTCCGCAAGCGCCGCCAGGTCGGAAAAATCGCCGCTACCCCAGTTTCTCTGGCTACGTAGACTATACAAGGGCAGAAAAACTCCCCAGCTCCGCTCCCTGACCCCACCCGGAGGAGTATAAGCCCGGACCGGCGCTGAGATTAGCAGACTATCCACCTGTTTTTGCGGCAGTTCCACTACCAGCCGGTGATAACCCCAGGGTAGTCCGCCAGGCAAAGGCAACCTTTTCGCCGCATATTTCACCCCTTCTATCTCCGCAACCTCCATTACCTCCAGGTCACTA
Organism: Chloroflexota bacterium; assembly: GCA_016202525.1. Next base: position 10,396 of record JACQOM010000124.1, read on the forward strand.
TTGCGCCATTGCCAGTGCATCTCTTCCCCTGTCTCTAACTCCAAACAACATCTCAAGGCAGTCTCGTCCGCACTGACAGGAAGCCTGATAATGATTGCTGAAGGCTCGCCATCCCAGGCCACGAACACAGGTTCCAGCAGGCGTTGCCATAGTGTTTGCTGCTGCTCCCGCCAGGCCAGAGGAACATCTTGAATAGTTACCACCGGAACTCCTAAAGAGCCGAGCAGCGCCAGCAAAGATTCTGTCGAGGCCTGTCTTCGACGGTGAAACATATCATAATAAGCGGCTTGTACTCCGTAAAATTGCGCTAGCTGGTAGAGGAGATAGTGAATATCGGTGCGAGCGCTCATCCACCAGCCTTCTCGTCATCTTTTACCCCGCTCCCCTCAATAACCACTTTACCATTTTGAGCCGTTGGCTCCGGTCTTTTCTCCGGCATCGCCTTATCCTCAGGTTTCTTTTTCCCTTCCGGAACCGTTTTTCTAAAGTTCACTTCCAGCGCTGCCTGGCAATTGGGACAGGTGACATTGACTACTGGCGGTAATTCATCAGAGACACCTGCTATATAGAATTCGGTATTACAGAAAGGGCAGATTGTAAGAGGAGGCTCTTTAGCAGGTGGTGCCTTAGCCAGTGATACCTTGGCTGATGGCACTTTGGGTGACGGCTCCTTAATTCCCAGCACCTGCAAGATACCTCCAAGCGGCAGTCCCACCCAGTCTGGCCGATTATTGAGTTCGTAGTTCACTTCGTAGATAGCCTTATCCAGAAGATGGGTATCAAGGATAACCTGCAAATCTTCACGGCTGCTCGGCAAAATTGGCGTATTCCCCATAAATCCCAGATAGGATTTCAAGAAAGTCGCCGAGACCCACAGATACCAGGCCCGCGCCCACTCCTCCAGCAATGGCATATCCTCTACCCGCAGCACAGCCGGCACCTGACCATGTATGGCAGCGTAGGCAACATAGTGAAAAGAGCGTATCATGCCGGCAATATCTCGTAGGGGTGAGCGCTTGATTCGACGCTCACCCAGATGCCGCGCCGGCTCCCCTTCAAAATCGATGATGACAAAATCATTACCGGTATAGAGCACCTGGCCTAAATGGTAATCACCATGGCAGCGGATACGCATCCCCGAAATCCTGCGTCTGGTGACATTCTGTAAACGCCCGACAATGGTCTCCTCCAGGCCGAGAACCTTCTGGGCATCCGCCTTCACATCATCAGGAAGTTTCTTCAGATTCTGGCGTAGTAACTGCAAGACTTGAAGAGCGAACCCTCTCATCCCATGATAGAGAGACCGCTGGTAGGCTACTGAAAACGGTTCCGGAATGAAGTTTGGGTCATCTGCTGTCGAGGCCAAAGCTAAATGCAGTTCGGCAGTCCGCCGACCCAAAAGCTGAGCGGAGACCAGATAAGTCCCGATAGCATCGGCCATTACCGTAGGCAAATTTTCGTTGGCGATGTCCAGTAAAAAATCAGACACAGGTAGCGGCACCTCTACCCCTGATAGCGTCAAAACCCGCTCAAAATAATGGCGGAGGGAATCCAGGGTATATTGCCAGGCATCACCTTCGTTCTTGACATACCCGTGCAGAACACCCAGAGTCACCGGCTCGGCTGTTCTCTGAGTCTGGTATTCCAGGACTCCGGCTAACGGAGCACTATTGGGAAAAGATGCCTTCTCGGTTAAGAAACGGCCTATTTCGAGTTCAGGATTGACCCCTTCCTCCAAGCGCCGCAAGAGCTTAAGTTTAAAGCGGTCCCCATAGACCACTGAACTATTAGTCTGTTCCCCTTTTATCAGATATGCTTCCAGCTTTTCTTCAATCGCCCCCCGTATCTTTTGGAAAACTGCCTTAGTATGAGAAGCGGTGACCACTCCCTTTTCCCCGCTGAACTGGCGGTGACGGTCAACTGCCCTGAGAATGGCGTGACAAAAATCCTTCTCAAATAAGGCGTCATAGATAACCCCATCTCCACCGGTATCTGTACCCTTCACATAGGCGATAAGAGCTTGAGATGACTGGCTGATAACCTGACTCGCCTTTTCTCCCTGAGCAAAAGTCACCGGTAGCAGATATGTCTCAGGTTCCCCTTCCACATACTCTACCTGCACAATAATGAGACGGGCCTCGGAGGAAATACCATAGGGCCAGACAATGAAGTCCCGTATCTCCGCCGAGAGTGTGCGCCGTGCTTTACCACCGAACCAGCGTCGCTGCTTAACGTAGCTCAACAGCGTTGATTCCAGAGCCGGCCTCCGGGCAGAGTCATACAGTTCTTTCCAATCAGCTGTTACTGTCAGTACCGGGACTGAAGCCTCTCCCTGTGGGGCGAGCAACTCGATATGCTCCACCAGCTTAGATTCGAGAGAAAACCAATAGTACGCATACGGACTCAGAGTGAGGGGGTACGGCGCTTCCCCAATACGTGGAAACTCCGCCTGTCCGAAGACCTCGACGGGTACCTTACCATTGAATTCAGCCAGATTAAGACTGACGTACTGTGCCAGACGGGAGAGGTTCGCCACCACCAGGGTAATCTGGTCTTCGTAGCGCCGGACAAAAGCCAGTACCTTTCGGTTCTCCGGGTAAAGAAACTGCAGACTTCCCCGACCAAAGGCTTTGAAGCGTTTCCTCAAGCCAATAAGACGCTTCATCCACCAGAGCAGCGAGTCCGGATTGCCCTGTTGGGTCTCCACATTGACCGCTTCATAGTGATATCCAGGGTCGATATTGACCGGCAGGTAAAGCCGATGAGGATTGGTACTGGAAAATCCGGCATTACGGTCCGCGCTCCACTGCATCGGAGTACGCACACCGTTACGGTCGCCCAAATAGAAATTATCTCCCATACCGATTTCGTCACCGTAATAAACCAGCGGCGTTCCCGGCAGTGAAAAGAGCAGTACATTCATCAGCTCAATCTTTTTGCGGTCATTATTGAGCAAGGGAGCCAGACGCCGGCGGATGCCCAGATTGATTCTAGCCTGGGTATCATGAGCATATACCCGGTACATATAGTCCCGCTCTTCATCGGTAACCATCTCCAGAGTCAACTCATCATGGTTACGGAGAAAGAGCGCCCATTGAGATGTCTCCGGGATACGCGGCGTGTCCTGAAGAATGTCGATAATGGGGAAGCGGTCTTCCATCCTGATGGACATGAACATACGCGGCATCAGCGGGAAGTGATAAGCCATATGACATTCGTCCCCTTCGCCGAAATAGGCAACAGCATCATCAGCCCACTGGTTCGCCTCCGCCAGCAGCATGCGGTTTTGAAAATGGGTATCCACCCAGCGCCGCAACTCTTTTAGAAAGGCATGTGTTTCGGGAAGGTTCTCACAGTTCGTACCTTCTCGTTCGTAGAGATAGGGCACCGCGTCCAGCCGCAGTCCCGAGACACCCAGGCCAAGCCAGAAATTTACGACACGCAGGATAGCCTGATGTACCGAAGGACTATCAAAATTGAGGTCAGGCTGATGTGAATAGAAACGGTGCCAGTAGTAAGCTTTGGCCACCGTGTCCCAGGCCCAGTTAGATGACTCAAAATCCTTAAAGATGATGCGAGCTTCCTTATATTTATCCCAGTTATCGTTCCAGACATAGAAATCACGTTCTTCAGTGCCGGGAGCCGCCCGCCGCGCTCGCTGGAACCACGGGTGCTGGTCTGAGGTATGATTAAGCACCATCTCGGTAATCACACGCAAGCCGCGGTAATTAGCCTCCCTCATAAAATCTTTGAAATCATCCATCGTTCCATAGGCAGGATGGACTCCGGTATAATCGGAGATATCGTAGCCATCATCTTTAAAGGGAGAAGGGTAGAATGGCAGCAGCCAGATTGCAGTAACTCCCAGGTCTTGAAGATAGTCCAGCTTTTCGGTAAGTCCGGCAAAATCGCCGGTGCCATCCCCATCACTATCCCGGAAGGCACGCACGTGAAGCTCATAGATGACCGCATCCTTGTACCATAGGGGGTCACTATTCTGCCAGAAGTACCTCTTCTCTCCAGTTACCATATAATAGCCTCGGCTGCATTCAAATAGCTTGAAATCCTAATCCGCAACAACCGGCTGGCGCACCCGGAAGATATGAGCTGATGTTTTCTGAGGATTCAATTCAACATAATTGCGCCGTCCCTGCCAACGGTAAGTAGCCTCGTTCAGCAGGTCATCTACCTGGTATGGCTGCGCGTGGTCAAGCCCCAATTCCTCAAGGGAAAGGTCAACCCAGCCCGATTTTTGATAGCGATAATCCAGGTTCACCACAACTAATATGACATTAGAAAAGTCTTCAGTATGCTTAGTATAGCAAATAAGCTGGTCATTATCTACGGAATGGAAACGCAAGTTCAGGTCACTCTGCAGAGCAGGATTCTCTCTCCGGATACGGTTTACCCGACTGATAAAATCCTTCAGGCTATCGTCCCTGTCGATATCCCAATGCTTTAGCTCGTACTTCTCTGAGTTCAGGTACTCTTCACTGTCCGTATCCCGGCGGCGGTTTTCACAGAGCTCAAACGCTGGACCGTAAATGCCATAGTTCGCTCCCAGCGTAGACGCCAGTAACAACCGTATCATAAATGCCGGTCTCCCACCGTCCCGGAGATAGTCAGACAGAATATCGGGAGTGTTCGGCCAGAGGTTGGCACGGAAATATTCTTTGACATCGGTCTGCGTCAGTTCAGTGAAGTACTGGGTGAGTTCCCACTTAAGATTACGCCAGGTAAAATAGGTGTAGGACTGGCTGAAACCAACTTTGGCCAGGCGGTACATAATCTTGGGGCGGGTAAAAGCCTCGGCCAGAAATATCACGTCGGGGTGAACCTTTTTAACCTCAGCAATCAGCCACTCCCAGAAAGCAAACGGCTTGGTATGAGGATTATCCACGCGGAAGATACGGACTCCCTGCTCCGTCCAGAAAAGGACAACACTCTTCAGTTCTTCCCACAGTTCACGCCAGTGTTCGGTCTCAAAGTAGAACGGATAAATGTCCTGATATTTCTTGGGTGGATTCTCGGCATATTGCACCGTCCCATCGGGTCTCCGGCGGAACCACTCCGGGTGCTCTTTGACATAGGGATGGTCAGGGGAACAGTTGAAGGCGATATCAAGAGCAACCTCGATGCCATATTCCCGCGCCCTGGCCATGAACCTCCGGAAATCATCCAGAGTACCAAGCTGGGGATGGACCGCCTTATGTCCCCCATCTGCGGAACCAATCGCCCACGGCGTTCCGGGGTCATCTGGCTCGGCAGCTGCCTCATTATTCTTCCCCTTACGGCTGGTCTGTCCAATGGGGTGAATCGGAGGCAAATAGAGCACATTAAAACCCATATCCGCAATGTAGGTCAGGCGCTTTTCACAGTCCTCAAAAGTACCGTGCCGGCCGGTACTGGAGTCACAAGAACGCAGGAACATCTCGTACCACGTACTGAAGCGCGACTTGTCACGGTCAACCACTACTGTCAACTCGGCAGGATAAGTAGTCGCCAACCGCCGGTCGGCATACCTGTTCATCACTTTGGTCACTTGCTGACTCTGCGATAATTTGGCTTTGGCTGACGCTGAAACCCTGGCCGAACGCAGCAACTCCACCCAGTCCCCCATCTTCCTGGCATTTAGCTGGTCGGCACGCTGACTTGCCTCTTCAATGAGTTCAGCCCCTTCGGCAAAGTCAACCGCTCCAGTCTGGTCTGCCTCGATTTTTTTGGCCAGTTTTTCTTGCCAGGTCTTAAACCGGTCAACCCAGGCAGTGAACTTATACTGATAGCGCCCCAGTTCGCCGACGACAAAAGACCCGCGCCAGCGGTCATTGACCAGAGGCTCCATGGGAACTTCAATCCAGTCGTCAGTGCCTTCCTTACGATAGCAAAGAAAAGCCGAGAGAACATCATGGCCATCAGCCAGAACATCAGCCTCAACGATCACTTTATCACCGATGATTCGCTTAATGGGAAAACGCCCGCCATCGATTTCGGGTTTTACCCCCTCGATGAATACACGTCTCCGCCCGTCTTCATTCTCAATCATTTACTGCCGTATTCTCCCATTATTATGTCAACTTTTTCTTTTTGTGCGTTAGCCCATTATACTCCAGTTAGTATCTCAGGTGAATAGCCTGCTTAGCATCATTCGCTGGTCGCCTACCCGGCGATTACCAATTCCAGACACGCAAATTGACCCGGCTCTATCAGTAATGTTAGAATTATACAAGCTATTGTCAGGTGAAATGACCTGAATAAATCGAACACCCTGAGCCAGGCGGATGTTGGGGGTAAGCTGATGATAAGAGCAGGAACAGCACCGAGCACCAAAATCCTGATTATGTTACTGGCAAGCTTGACCGCTTCACTCCTGCTCGCCTGCGCTCCTCGCCAGGAGTCCATGATTCCTCCCTACACCAACCCCATATCAAAACACTGCCGGTAAGGACGTTAGCCATGTTCAACCGATTCAAGGCAATCCTCGGCACAATCACCATCATATTACTGCTCCTCGGCGGCAATCTTACTTTCGCCTACCAACCAGCCGCAGCCGCTGGTGGAGAAAAGACACCCCTTCAGGGGAATTCCAAGCTGGATTCTCAGTTGAACCGGTTGAGACCGAATTTGCCAAACGGGGCTACCGGCACTTCGGCTGAAATTGAGAACTTTAGTGACAATCTTACGCGTCAACTAGCTGACATCCACCGCCAGAAGCAGGCACTTACTCCTGTAGAGCGAAAGATTGACTCTAATATCATCCGGACAGTCCGCGAGGCAAGAAGACGTGCCTCCGCGTTGGCCAAAGGAGAGACACAAAGACTGCGCGACCTGACTACGCCTTTGCTCAGGGTTGATGACCCGGGTAACATTGAGGTCAAGCTACTTCTGGCCGGCGTAACCGACCAGCGTCTGCAGCAACTAAAAGCTCTGGGGATGGAGGTGCGTCACAGTCTCCCCGAATATGGAGTGGTTGAAGGCAGCCTCAGCTATGACAAGATAGAGGCTATTGCCGGGTTGGACTATGTCACGAACGTGGCAACGCCCGGCTATCCCCAATATCACACTGGTGCGGTGACTTCGGAGGGCGATAATGTAACAAGAGCTGCTGAAGCCAGGACCGCGTTCAGCGTCAATGGCACCGGTATAAAAGTGGGAGTAATGTCTGACGGAGTCAGTAACTGGACGCAGTCCCAGGCTTCGGGAGACCTGCCCGCTGTACAGGTTCTTCAGACCGGTTCCGGAGATGAAGGCACCGCCATGCTTGAGATTGTCAATGACCTGGCGTCCGGGGCTTCCCTTGCTTTCTACGCTCCAAGCAGCAGTACAGATATGGTCACCGGTATCCGCGCCCTCAGAGATGCCGGTAGTAAGATTATCGTTGATGACATCGGATTCGCCGACGAGCCGAAATTTGAAGATGGTCCCATCGCTCTTGAGGCGCGAGCATTCTACGCTGGCGGCGGCATATACGTTACCTCGGCTGGCAACAGCGCTCAGTCCCACTACTACCACAGCTACGTACGCACGCCAGGACCCGGCGGCGACTACCCTTACGCGCACGACTATGGCGGGGGCGATATCGGTAACACATTTACCGTCCTCAACGGAGGTACAATCGTACCAATTCTGCAGTGGAATAACCGGTGGGGTCAGTCCGCAGATGACCTTGACCTGTTTCTGATTCGTTCTTCAGATGAAGCTGTCTTAGACTACAGCATTGCCGTTCAGAATGGCATCGGTTACCCACAGGAAGGGTTTGCTTGGACAAATACCACTGGAGCCAGTGTCTCGGTGTACCTCGCCATTTTTGAGTACAGCCTGGTCAGCCCACCCTCCTCGCTGATACTGAATTATGATGTTTGGTATGGCTCCGGACTACAGTATGTCGTTGCTGAAAACAGCGTAATCGGTCATGCTGCCGTATCGGAGGTACTCTCCACTGGAGCCACTCGCTGGTCTACCCCCACCACTATCGAGTATTTCAGTTCGCGCGGCCCGGGAACAATCCTCTTTCCTAGTGCCGAGCAGCGCCAGGTACCCAATATTATAGGTATAGACGGAGTAAACACCAGGACCGGCCAGCTAGGCTATTTCAGTAACCCCTTCTATGGTACTTCGGCAGCCGCCCCACATGTAGCCGCCGTGGCTGCCCTGGTCTGGCAATCGAAGCCTACAGCCAGTTCGGCAGAAATCAGAAATACCATACTCTCCAACGCCGTTGACTTGGGCTCAACTGGCTGGGATGGGACATGGGGATACGGCCGTATCGACGCGTATCAAGCCATAGATACGCCTCCTCCGTTTCTGCTGAAGTGGGGGGCTGGTGGCAGCGCAGACGGGCAGTTTGCCAACCCGGCTAGCGTGGCAGCCGATGCCTCTGGTAATGTGTACGTGGCCGACCTATATAATAACCGCATTCAAAAATTCTCGGCTTCAGGGACCTTTATCACCAAGTGGGGCACAGCAGGTTCCGGGGACGGTCAGTTCGACCGGCCGGTTGGGGTAGCAGTTGACACATCAGGAAATGTCTATGTGGCTGATACCTACCACAACCGTATTCAGAAGTTCACTGATTCCGGTACGTTCATCACCAAATGGGGAACGGCGGGCAGTGGTGACGGTCAGATGTCGAACCCTTCCGGCGTTGCTACTGACGCCTCGGGTAATGTCTACGTGGCTGACACGAGCAACAACCGTATCCAGAAGTTTTCCAGCTCTGGCGTATTCATCACTAAATGGGGTACAGCCGGTTCAGCTAACGGCCAGTTTAACAGTCCTAATAGTCTGGCTATTGACGCCTCAGGCAACATCTATGTCGCCGATTCGGGTAATGACCGCATTCAGAAGTTCAATAGTTCCGGAGCCTTCATTACCAAATGGGGCACAACGGGTTCCGGAGATAGCCAGTTCTTATCTCCACAGGGCATAGCCGTGGATGCTTCCGGAAATGTTTATGTGCCTAATGGAAGTCGTGTGCAGAAATTTACTGGGTCCGGAACCATCATGACCAAGTGGGGCAGTCCAGGTTCGGGTGACGGCCAGTTCAATAATGCCAGAGGTGCGGCGCTCAATACCTGGGGCACTATATATATTGCCGATTTAGCTAATAATCGCATCCAGGTTTTCGGCATCTTCTTGCCACCGTCAGTGGTTACTGATAACGCCACTGCTGTTACCGGTAACACTGCTCAATTGAACGGCACTCTATCTTCACGGGGCAGCGCCTCCTCGGCTAATGTCTCCTTCCAGTATGGCACTACTTCGGGTAACCTCTCCTCTCAAACCCAACCGGTAGCAATGAGCCTGGAAAGCAGTTTCAGTGCTAACGTGACCGGTCTATCAGCCAATACCACTTACTACTTCCGCGCCAAAGCCGTCGGCGACGGCACTGCCTACGGGCAGGAGAGGAATTTTATCACCTCACCGCCTGTCCCGCCAACGGTAGTTACCGATAACGCCACGGCCATCACTCATAATTCCGCACGGCTAAATGTGACCCTGACTTCTCTCGGCACCGCCAGCTCGGCCAATGTCACCTTCCAGTGGAGCACCTCTTCAGGTAACCTCACCACCGAGACCAGCATCTTGACATTCACTAACAATGGCACCTCTTATCACGACCTCGGCGGGCTATCGGCCAGTACTACCTACTACTTCCGCGCCAAAGCCGTCGGCGACGGCACCGTCTATGGCAACGAAAGGAACTTCACCACCTCGCCGCCGACTCCGCCGTCCGTCACCACGGATAACGCCACTGGTATCGGGCTCGACTCCGCTAGATTAAACGGCACCCTGAATTCCAGGGGCACCGCTGCCTCAACTAATGTCTCCTTCCAGTGGGGAACAAGTTCGGGAAACTACACCATTGCGACCGACAATATCTCCATGAGTCTGGAGGGCATTTTCAGTGCTAACGTGACCGGTCTTTCCGCCAACACCACCTACTACTTCCGTGCCCGAGCCATCGGCGATGGCACTGTCTATGGCGCAGAAAAAAGCTTCAATACTTTAACTCCTCCGTCGGTCACCACCAGTAATGCAACTACCATCAACTCTTTTATGACTGGCATCAATTATTACTCAGCCACGGTAAGTGGCAATTTGACATCACGGGGCACTGCCGGTTCCGCTAATGTCTCCTTCCGGTGGGGAACCGGCTCAGGCAATCTGACTTTTGAAACCGAGATGGTCTCGATGAGCCTGGAGGGTGTATTTAGCGCTAATCTCACGGGACTCAATCCGCTCACCACCTATTACTTCCGGGCAAAAGCCGTCGGTCACGGTACCACATACGGGACAGAAGAGAGTTTCAGCACTCCTGCGCCTCCTCCTGTGCCTGTAGCCACAGATAATGCCACAAACGTGAGCTATTTTTCCGCCAAGTTAAACGGCCACATTCCTTCTTTTGTCGGTGCCAGTTCAGCCAATGTTTCTTTCCACTGGGGAACAAGCTCAGACAACTACGCGGCTGAGTCGCTGATACAGGCGGTCACTAACACTGATCCGTTTTTCTTCGACCTCGGAAGCCTTTCTGCTAATACCACCTACTATTTTCGAGCCAGGGCAAACGCCTTCAATCATGTCACTACATGGGGAGAAGAGAGAAGCTTCACTACTCTGTTCACGGTCCCGCCGGATGTAACCACTAACAACGCTACCAATGTCGGCCCCTACTCCGCCACACTGAATGGCAATCTTGCCGATAAGGGCACGGCCAGTTCAGTCAATGTATACTTCCGCTGGGGACCCAGTTCAGGGAACTACACCATTGACACCGAGATGCTCTCGATGAACCTGCAGGGAGCTTTCAGCACCAATATCACCGGTCTTTCCGCCAACACTACCTATTACTACCGCGCCAAAGCGGAAGGCCACGGCAGCGATTCCGGAGCGGAAAGCAGCTTCACCACTCCCACCCCTGTCCCGCCAGCGGTGACCACCGATAATGCCACCGAAGTGAGCTATTTCTCTGCCCGGCTCAATGGCACTCTTGATTCCCGGGGTACGGCGAGCTCGGCTAATGTCTCTTTTGAGCTAGCAGTGACTTCCGGTAACTACACCTATCCAGTTCCCATGCTCATTCAAACGCTGGACACGATAGGGAGCTTTAGTGCCTATGTGGGTCCGCTTTCCGCCAATACCACCTATTATTACCGGGCGAAAGCCAACGGACATGGCACTACCTTCGGTGCCGAAAAAAGCTTCATTACTCCGGCTACTACCCCGCCATCGGTAACCACGGATAATGCCACCAATGTCACCTACAACTCCGCCCGGCTACATGGTACCCTGGATTCTCTGGGCACGGCCAACCCGGTTAATGTTTCTTTCGTGTTGGGGTTCCCCCTGGGGGACGTGTTCTTCGGAGTTACAGTGCAGTCGGCTAATGCCACCGGCGCTTTCTACTTCGACTTTCCTGGCCTTTCACCCAGCACCACTTACATCTACAAGGCAATGGCAGACGGACATGGCACTACCTCCGGCGCCTGGAAGAGTTTCACTACTTCAGGCGCACCCGGCGGAGGTGGTGGAGGTGGAGGAGGAGGAGGAGGTGGTGGCGGAGGAGGAG
>JACQOM010000139.1 GCA_016202525.1 Chloroflexota bacterium
CACTTACTCAGTCTTAAAATGGCCATGATAAAGATTACTCCTCCGGCAATAAAGAGGACAGGCACCATGAGGAAGTTGAGCAGGCCAAAAAGGGGATATGTTTCAGGGAGGTCTGAGCGCATGTTAAAGAGGACCAGTCCCACAATAAGCGCAAAGACTATTGCCGCGGCTCTGGTCAGCCAGTCATCGAAAATTTCGCGTAACAATCTCATTCCTCCTCTCCTGTGTCACTTTTCTCTTCTGCCTCAGCAGTGGCTACTTCCTCTCGGTTGTCGTTTTCCTCTTTCTGTTCGTCAGTTCCCAGCAATCTCTCATACTCTAATGGATGTTCCCGGCTATATCTTTCTTTAGATACCTTGCCAGTGAAAATGGAGGTGTTAATGGGAAATACTCCTGGAGTAAAATGGCTAAAGAAGATATGTACCAAGACAATCCAGACCAATGCCATCATCGCCTCAAAACTGTGAATTACCAGGGCGGTCGGTACCATCCAGCCGGGTAGAACCTTGGTAACCAGGACGGGATACATCAAAATGAAGCCTGAACCGGCCATGGCAGTTATTCCCCAGAAAATAGCCCAATACTCAACCTTCTCTCTCCAGTTAAATCGGTCAAACTTGGGTCGCTCCTTTCTCAATCCAAGAAAATAAGCCACCTCTTGAAAGAACTCGATAAAGTCTTGATAGCTAGGCAACATCTTCACCGGGAAAGGCTTTTTCAGGATGAAGATGCTGTAGACTAAATAGCCTAGATGATAGACAGAAACGAAGACCATTACCCAGGCAGCAAAGTGATGAATGGAGCGAGTAGCCTCAAGCCCTCCCCACGACCCTATCCACCACTGGCTGATTGCCCAGTCATTGAATTTTAGGGGTACCCCGGTAATAACCAGCAGGATAAAGCTCACCATCAGCCCCCAGTGCTGAATTATCTGATGAGCATCAAAGCGGGTAATCTTTTCTTCGAAGCCTTTCTCAGAGGGAAGGGTCTCAGTTACTGCTACCATTTTTACTCTCTCCATCTATTCATAGCAAATCGTATAGTTGCTGTTAGCATCAAAAAACCACCAACAGAAATGATGGATATTAGTAAAACGGTGTAGAAGATTTTTACGTAGTACGCTACCGGGATATTTTCCGGTGATGCCTCTTTATGTCCCAGGAAACCCCTGGCAAAGTTTATGCCGGCGCCGGGGTGACACTGCTCGCAGGTCTGAGCCAGATTATCCAGTCCGGCGACCGGGGAAGTGGGGTCACTGGCGCTCTTGATATCATGGGTGCCGTGGCAATTGGTGCAGGTCGCCTTATCCAGTTGAGTTATCTCGTAAGTGCCCAATTGCATGGCTTTGCCATGGAAGCTGCGCATGTAAGATTCATAAACTTTCTCCACTATGCCGTAGCTTGCCATTAATTTCTCGTTGCCGTGGCACTTGCCGCAGGTCTGAGCAATGTTTTTCTTGTAGGTTGGGGCATCATACTCCAGTACCCGTATTACGCTGTGTGGGTTGCCGGTGGGGCTATGGCAATCGACGCAGGTAGCCACATCCGGGTTGCCCTGGACAAGTTGCTGTCCGTGGATACTGTCCAGGTGTAATTTGTACTGGTACTGGTGGCAGCTGCCGCATTTCTGGGCTAAAGACAATTTGGTCAGAGGCGTATCGGTCTTGTGCGGTTCGGTGGTATGGCAAGTGGTGCAATCAGTATAGCGGTGGGCTCCTTTGTTCAAAGCCTCTTCGCTAACATACAAGGATATCCTTTGGCCAGCTGCGTTCGTTTTGCTCAGGTCCGGATTGCTGTGACAGGTGAGGCATTTGTTCTCATCCAGGCTGGCAACTCTGGTGGTGTTTAAGGCTAGGATTGAAGCCGTCAGGACAATACCAAAAGCTAGAAAAGGCATTAATCTTTTCAGTTCTGGCCCGGACTGTTTTGTAAGTCCGCTCATATCCTGACTCTTTGCTTTCGCCGCTTCAAAACAAGTTAATCTTAATTAGATATTTTACTTAGTCCGTGAATGAGGGGAAAGCGGTAAAAGCCAAATACCTCACGATTTCTCAAGAAACCAATGAAGATGATGATAATACCCAGTAATTCAAACATGTAGAAAAGCTGAATGGCGCCGATAGCTCTCATTATTCCACCGCCGATTGCCGGCAGTAATACCCCTACGGCAATGAGAATGTTGGACAACATCCGGTGCGGCAGTATCTTCCGTCTCCAGAATACCCAGGAGCTGTAAATTGCTCCACCCATCAGAGCTACAGTGCCGGCATAACTGAAATAACGGGGCATTGCCCTTACATCGTCAGGCAGGGCATTGCCGGAAAGATGGGCGATAACGCTGAGGTTGACGCTGGCATTGAAAACTCTGAAGGTGGAGTAAAGCGTTGCCACCAGTAAGACAGCCATAACGATATGTGCCGTCCGTCTTGGGGTTAGTAAATAGATGGTGCCCATTCCCAGATAGGCGGCTACCAGTATGGCGCCGAAAAGGTACCACAGTCGGAATATTGTTTCATTCAGCCCCCAGGTGTGTGTCCAGAACTCGGTACCGGTACTGATAAAATACATGAATAACCCGATAGCCCAGATAAGCTGGTACGGTCTGCGGCGGGCAAAGAACTGGTCGAGAACGGTTACGGCAAAGATGAAGCTGATAACAGACGATAGCAGTGGCAATAAACCAATATTCATAATCGACTATCTCCTATTACTTTAGCTTATTTTCCTACTAAATTCCAGAAAGTTTATGCTAAAAACACCCCGTATTTTATGAGAAAACACCCTAGTTTTCAGTTTAGCATCAGCTAGTCTGCTGAATCTCTGTTATTACTATGTGAAACTCTTGGCTGATTATAGCATAGCGCCGCTGATTGTGTAAGGCGATGACAAGTGATAAAATGCCATAGAATTAAATACGGAGGGCATTACCCGCTATTGGCTGGATTGGAAAAACTTAAGAGGATTTATCATCAGTGGGGTGGAGCTACCACCTCCTTTTTTACTTATACTCACTTAAGCCATGACCTGTGTATCGGCTTACACATGGCTTTGTTGCCCTTAATCAAAGAGGATTTAGGCCTGAACTACCTTCAGGCAGGATTGCTTCTCGGCGCTTATCAGATTGCCGCTGGTCTTTCTCAGATTCCGGGGGGATGGTTAGGCGACCGCATTAACCGTCACATAGTACTCGCTATCGGTTTGGGCGGAGTTGGCCTGGCGGCGCAGGCAGTCAGTTTAAGCACCAACTATTATTCTCTGTTGATTATTCTGGTGGTTTTGGGAATTCTGGCCGGCGCTTATCACCCTTCAGCGGCTTCACTTCTATCCGGTTATGTTGAAGAGGGGAGGCGGGGCAAGGTCCTGGGTTTTCACCTGGTGGGAGGCAGCGCCGGTTTCATGTTGGGTCCCGTCATCGGTGGATTGCTGGCGGGCATGATGGGGTGGCGTTTTGTTTTTCGTGTCCTGAGCATTCCGGCCCTAGTAGCGGTCCCGTTAGTCTTGAGGAAATTCATTATTCAAAAGCGTGCCGGGGCTGCCTCAGTAAACAGGGTAGAAACAAGCGTTGCTCCAGCCGAATCTGCCGAACGGTTGACTCTTGTGCAGGTCTTGCGGCCAGTTGCGATGGTTATCACCATGGGTGTTCTCAGTCAATTGGCTTTTGGCTCGGCGACCGGTTTTATTCCACTTTATCTGGTAGACAGGCATAAGATTGCCCCGGCCTATGCGGCCATATTGTTAGGGGTAATCAGAGCCGGAGGCGTGCTCGGCAGTCTGATTGGTGGCTGGTTATCGGACAGATGGGGAAGAAAGAATGCCATTTTCTTCACGCTGATTGTTATCGGTCCGCTTTTATATATACTCACCAGATTGCCTTTTAATGCGGTGCTCATGGTGGTTTTCGTTCTTTTCGGGATTTTTATGCAGATGACACAATCGACGATTCAGCCATTCTTGATGGATAATACCCCGTCACAGCTCAGGGGAATCGTGTTCGGTCTCTATTTCGGGTTGAGCATGGAAGGGTCAAGCCTGCTGCAGCCGGTCACCGGCTACTACATGGATATCTTCGGTATTATCAACGTGTTTAACTTTATCGCTTTAATCAGTGTCGGCCTGTCACTGGTAACACTGCTCATATTAAAAAGACCCCGTTTGCGCCGATAGCTATCAGTATCGGGTGGCTACTGCTTTTCCAAGAATTTGTACATATTCTCGTAGGCTTTACCAAAGTCGGGGTCGCCCTTTTCCATTCCGTCTTTTATGGCGTTCATCCCTTCGACAAATTCCTGTCGGTCCTTCTTTTTGACGATGCCAGCCCATTTTGTCACGTTTTTCCGGAAAAGCTCCTCGATTTCGGTCAGTTTGGGCAGGTTCATCTGGATGGAGGCGTAGAGCCCTGGGTCTTCCGAGATAACGCTCTCGGTCAGTGTGAGCAGGAACCGGTAAGTGCTGCCGCTGATTGCTTTCAACTGCTTTGATTTACCCAGGCTCAGTAATGTATCGGCGGAGGTAATGGCGATAAAGTGGGAAAGTCCGAGGATAACCGCCATCATTTCATCATGTTCCTCGGGAGTCATCAGGGTAACTCTGGCTCCCCGCGTTTCCAGGTACTGTTTGATTTTATGGGCCAGTTCTGTTTCCGGCCCGTTGGTCGGTGTCAGCACAAAGTTTCGATTTATGATGTCCTTAGCACCCGGACCGAAAACCGGGTGAACGCCCAGAATTGTCCCGGTTTTGATATACCGGTGCATTATTGTTACCGGCATTACCTTGATTGAGGTGATATCGAGAACGAGCTGGTTCTTCTGAATATGTGCTTGAAGTTGCTTGACTACCTCTTCGAAGTTGTCTATCGGTACCGAGATTAGGACAACGTCAGCACCTTTTACCGCGGACGAAAGGTCAGTGGCAACCTCGACGCCAAGTTGTTGTTTGGCTTCGAGCAGCTTTTCCCGGTTGCGGCCGGTGATTACCACTTCCTTGCCCTCTTTCAATAAAAAGCTGGCAAACCAGCACCCCATCTTGCCCGCACCGCCGATGATAGCTACTCTCATTCTTTTATCCTGTTTAGTCCGGGACTATTTTAGCTTTATTATCTAGTTTTTACCAGTGACTCCAGCCATGTAGGAGAGAATGAACAATAAGGAAGAGGGGCTTGCGCCCCTCTTGAATACCTATTTCAATTCCAATATCAGTAGCAGTTTGCTACCAGGCTTTTCGGGCGACCCAGATACCTAGCACCAAAGCCCAGATAGCCGTCAGGGTTGCCAATACTGCGAAAATGGTCATGGTGGTGGTCCCGAGTCCGGCAAAGAACTGAGGAATTCCCACGATTACTACGGTAAGAGCGCCCAGAATTAGCCCAACCCAGCCCAGCCAGCGGGGATAAACGGCACTACGGGACATGCCAATTCCCAGGAAAAATAGAGCCAGCCATATGGTGAGTATGCTCATCGTGAAGACCGCACCACTGGCGGTGGAGAGGGTAGCGGCAATGCTATAAGCCGTGCCTTTGCTGGCTACGGGTGCCGCTAGCCAGTTGGCCGCTGTACTCGCCGTGGCGGCGAGGATGCCATTGTTGGTGGTAAAGATGGTCGTTCCCACCACTATTCCGTAGAAACCCAGGCGTGCCCAGGCGGCACCACCGTTCGATATGGAGCGATAAACGCCCGCGGCGCCTTTCATCAGTCCCCACATGCCAACTGTCAGAAAGAACGCCGAAAGTTTAGTCAGTCCTTCCTGGCTGCCCCATTTGGTCAACATGTCCTGCGTGTTACTGGGGTCGGCGGCGCGGGGAAACAGGAAGTTGAAAATGAGAAGCAATAAGCCACCAGCGATGAACCCCGCACTGCCCAGTTTCTGCAAGGTATCACCTTTAGCAATCCCTTGTTGTTGTGCCATAGTACCCTCCTTTCTTCTATTGAGAATGCTCTAATTATAGTCCGCTTTTTCTTTTTGTCAAACTCCAATGCTTGATGGTGGACTCTGTAGACAGTAATAAGGAAGGCCACCCTATCTTAGCCAATGATAAGGAGACTTCCAGGTCAAATGCCTAGTCTCAAACTAGCTTTTTGAAGGAAGGGCAACCGTAGCCGTGCCTGATACCGTCACCAAGTCAGCCTGATTCTTATTCTCTGTGGCAATCTCTACCAGATGCTCACCATCCTCAATATATTTCTTTGTCACCTTCCCATACACCGTATTTGTGTCGCCAACGACATTGGGGTGGCGCACCGTGCCGCGAAACTTCTTGAGAGTACCATCATCACCCATCCAGTCAGTCGCAATCTGCATTGACCAGCACGCTGTGTGCGGCCCGTCAGCAAACATGCCCGGCATATTCCTGCGTTCCACGGAATACTTATCATCGAGGTGACCTGTCGCTAAGTAGGCAGTCCCCTCAGTCGTCTCCCTTCCACTGCGGTTAGCTCCTTCAGTATTTCGGCAAACCAGGAACCAGAACATTACCTCCTTCGTGGTAAATGTCCCCTTCTTCAGGGTCGGTATCTCTTCACCCTCTTTAACATCTTCCCAGTAACGCGTCTTGGCACCACGTCTCTTTCTCTCCCGTACCAGCGGGTCAGGGGGCTCCTGTTCTGCTCCCGGCTTGGGCGTTCGGTCGTACTGGATTGCCCTACCAATATTCAAGTAGCGAGCCACATGAGCGTTAAGAGTACCCACCAGCTCGTTCCGCTGGTTCCAGTACTCCGTTAACCCCGAACAGATAAGAAACGGACCTATTCGTTGGCTCTCTTTCCTTACATAAGGGCCGACTTTCTCTACCAGACGAATCTTGTCCCCCGCCCAGACTGGGCGGAAGAACTGGAAATCCATCCCGGAGTAGTTTATTGGGAAATACTTATTGGTGACCTGACCAGGCGCAAAAGCCCCACTAGCGACCCCGGCACCGATAGACGGGCCATTCAGCCAGCTTGGGTGCGCCGTAACCCCGCCAAAGCGGCTCTTACTGGCATACTCCTCGTCTCGGTACAGCGGGTTCCAATCTCCGATCCCATCTGAAAAAAGCCTTAAATACATTAAGCTAGCCTCATACCACCTCCCGGTTGCTGGTAACACCTTGCCTACGTGTTTTGCGCGTTCAGCCTCAAACTCCTCAAGTGTTGTTATCTCCTTTACCGTTGCCATAGTTCCCCTCCTTAATAATAATTGACCACGAAAATCGTAATCTCATTTCTTTATATGCCTTATATTCTCCTCCTGCTGCAATATAATACGAAATATAATACGACCCGTACAGAAAAGTCAAAAGAGTCTTGAAGGGGGAAAGGTTAAGCAAATTATCTGGCGCTGGGATATGAACCGAGCACTTTGATAAAAAGCGAAATCTTTTCCAGCTCAGCCAGAGTCTCACGGGCTGTCTTATCCTCACGGTGGCCGGCAAAGTCCAGGTAAAAATTATACTCCCATGGTTTTTGCCGGGTCGGCCTGGACTCAATCTTGGTCAGATTGATATTTCTATCAGCGAGTTTTTTAAGGAATTCATATAGCGCCCCGGGTTTATCCTTTACCGAAAAGACTATAGATGTCTTGTCATTGCCTGATGGCAGCGAATCCTGGTTGGCGAGGATGAAAAACCGGGTGAAGTTATTGGGATTATCTTCGATGCCGCTGGCGAGAATCTTCATCTTGTATATTTCGGCGGCTTTGTTGCTGGCAATGGCGGCGCCATCGGTTATGCCTTTATCTTTTATCATCTTGACGCTGCCGGCGGTATCATATGTCGGGACCAATTCGGCGCCGAGGTGCCTGAGAAAATTCTTGCATTGTCCCAGTGCCTGCGGGTGGGAATAGACCTTTTTGATTGATTCCAGTCGTGTTTCGGGGCTGGCAATCAGGCTATGGACAACGCGGAGTTCAGTTTCACCGCAGACCTTGAGGCTTGAGTCCAGCAGCAGGTCATACGCGCGGCTGATACTGCCTTCCAGTGAATTCTCGATGGGGACAATACCGAACTGAGTCTTGCCCTGCTCCACAATCTGAAAAACATCCTCGAGGCTTTCACAGGGTTTTACCTGAACCGAAGAGCCGAAGAAGCGAGAGGCGGCTTCCTCGCTATAGGCGCCGATTTCACCTTGGAAAGCCACCACCATTCCTTCCACGCTCTTGGATACAGTTATGATTTGCCGGTAGATGCTTTCAATATCTTCTTGACTTATCTTTTCGTGTGCGGCGATATTACGAACACTTTGCAGGACTTTCATTTCTCTTTCTAAATCCTCGATTTGTTTGCCCTGCTTCTTTTTCTCTTCCCCTATTTTCCGCGCAAGCCGTATCCTCTCGGCGATAAGCCTGACTATCTGGCTATCGGCCTCATCTATCTGTTTTCTGTAGTCTTCCAGGCTCATTTTTGTACCTCCGGAAGTCCTGCGTTCAGACTCATTTTATCACTCTCGGGATAACGCCGGCTCTTATGGAGAAGTCACAGAGCGTCACCGCCATCATCGCTTCCACCACCGGCACTGCCCTGGGCACGATACAGGCATCATGTCTACCCCTGATTTCCAGGCTGGCACTACTCATCTTTTTCAAATCGACGGTTTTCTGCTCTCGGGCGATTGATGGCGTCGGTTTGAAAGCAACCCTGAGGACTACCGGCATACCATTACTGATGCCGCCGAGTATGCCGCCGGCATTATTGGTCAGGGTAATAATCTTACCGGC
>JACQOM010000134.1 GCA_016202525.1 Chloroflexota bacterium
GGTTATGGCCTTCCATTTCGAGAGGGACATTGGCAGCCAAATCAACGTGGTAACCATTGAGTGAGCCGTCGGGACGTACGGTAGCATGCGGTCGAAGAGCTCCGCAAACTTGGTTTTCATCTCGTCCGTGGCGTCCCATAGTTCGTGGGCTATATCCCCGCTCCAGTATTCAGCCAGTTTCTTGAAGGTAGCCATGTCAGGCGGAGACGGCTCGTCTTTAAAGGACTCCAGCCTAGCCAGTTGCTCATTCAGTACGCTTTCCCCCGACTTGAGCTGCTTGTGCACTGAAAGCAACTCTTCGCCGGTTATTATGCCCTCAGCTTGCTGCCAGGAGTAGAGACGTTTCTTTTTCTGCAACCGCTCGATCTGCTCCTGAAGCGCTGGGACCTGCCTCTCCATGCTCGCCTTTTGAACTTTCCATGCCTGCCGTTTGTCCTTTACTGCCAGTTCGAGAGCCTCGAAGCTGGTTATGCACTGGACGAAGGTCTCCCAGACAACAGCGCTTAGCCGACGCCAGGTTATTTTCACGTTAGTACAGGGCGGGCTGGCTTTCATCGGGTCGGAGCGCAGGCAGGCACACCCGTGTTTCTTTCTTAGGTTATGTTTGCGTCCGCATATGCCGCAGGTGACTCGCGATGTCAGCCATTTTTTCTTGCCCCAGCCACGGCTGTTTTCACTGTTGCGCCGGAGATTGGCGA
The DNA here is from genome assembly GCA_016202525.1 of Chloroflexota bacterium. The sequence goes on from JACQOM010000134.1 coordinate 699, forward strand.
GTATTTGCTCCGCCTGCTCTTCGGATATCCTGGCAGGAATCAGGCCTTTTAGCTCGTAGCCTCCCAATCCCATATCCCGGCGTAACGCCGGGCGTTACGGAGCACTAGAGCCGCTGTGGAGCGGGTTAGGGGTCCCTACCGGCTTTCTGATATCTCTGGCCTGCAGGTCCCTGGTTATTCCACTGATACTGTCCCCGAGTAATGCCCTTTCCAGTATCTCATCGAGAATGGTGATGAATGAGTTGGGGTAAACTTCTTCCCGGTCAAGGTATAGCCCAGCATACCGTAGCCAACGTCAGCCGGCAGTTTCCCTTCAGCGGCTGCCCGGTGCCGCCCGGCGTTCATATTGGCGATGGTTATACCCGTCTGAGTATGGACGCCAAAGGCTTGGAGGACGAACATGACAAACTGGAGGGGTTCATCATCGGGCCTCAGCCACTGGTTCTCCCGGACAAAACGGATGGCCAGGCCGCTCTTCTTGCAATCCAGGGCTATCTGCAATGCGGCATCAAAGCGGCGGCTGAGCCAGTCACAACGAGAGAAGGAGAGTCCATCGCATTTATTTGCTTTCTTGAGTTTCACCGCCTCCGCCAGTACCCCGTTAAACAGGTCTCTTTCTTCCAGCTCGATGGTGGCGGTTCGATGATATCACGGATAGATTGCAGCTGGTAATGCTGTCTCCCGGCATCATCGACAAGCTCGGACTTCTGTATGCTTGGGTCGTAGCCGTCGGCCACCTCCTGGCTGCTGCTTCGGGTTAACCCGACCATTACCAGCGCCGCTTTACCTTTGCCTTTCTCAACGGAGTTTTGTATCTTTGTCATTCGCTGTCCCTCCTGGATAGTTTTATCCCGCACTGATGTTTTCTTAACTTTTGGCTATCCGCATGCCGATTCGTCTGATTGGAACTGCCCAGCTCAAGGCCTTGCCAAGATGGGCTCTTTTTGCTTGCAGAGAACATGTTCATGAGGACTTAAGTTTTCTTTGACTTGCGGCGAGCAGCGTAGGCAATAGCCTCGGCTCGGTTCTTGAGGTGAAGTTTGTCCAGTAGCCGGCGGGCATAGGTACTGACCGTCCCCTCGCCAAGATATAACCTTCTGGCAATTTCAACGGTGGTGAGTCCCTCACCAAGTAAGTTCAGGATTTCATCTTCTCTTACGCTGAGCGATGGCTCAATTGTTTTCTTTTTCAACTCACTCATCAGTTTAGCGGTCATCTCGGGCGATAGAATGACCTCACCGGTAGCAACTCGTCTGATTGAGTCGATAATCTGCTCCATAGGTATTGTCTTCAAGATGTACCCGTTTGCCCCAAGCCGGACTGCTTTAAGCAGGTCCTCGTCTTGCTCTGAGGCAGTCAGGATTAGAATCTTGACGTCGGGGAAGTGCTGCTTGATTGACAGTATTGACTCAAACCCACCACGGCGGGGCATGGAAATATCCATTAAGATGACATCAGGCCTGACTTCTAACGCCATCTCCTCGGCTTCAATCCCATCTCTTGCTTCTCCGGCGAGTGTCATGTCAGGCTTGTCAATTATGGACAGTCGCAGGCTGTCGCGCACAACGGGGTGGTCATCGGCAATCAACACCTTTATCGTCTCTGTCATCGTAGCTCAGACCTTATCTCCCCCCTCCCCTCGAATGTCAACAACGATTTCTGTCCCCTTCCCGATGGCACTTGTAACCCACAAGCTTCCACCAATAGACTCAGCCCGTTCCCGCATGATGGAAAGGCCGTGACCCTTATGGGTCGACTCAGCGGAGCCATCGAAACCACCACCATTGTCAGTTATCTTAATCTGAACATGCTCGCTAGATTTTCTTAGACTGAACAGAACGTTCGTGGCTCCGGCGTGCTTCTTGACATTTGTCAGAGCTTCGATACATATCATCGAAAGCTCACGTTCGACAGATTCAGCTAATCTAATGTCAGCATCTTCGCACTCTAGCTGATAGCTTATTCCGGCATAGTGCTTCAACTGTTCCAGATAATGCCTTATGGTAGACAAGAATCTGCCATTATCACCGAGGGTACGAAGCACTTCCAGCAACCCACGTGCGTCCCGTTCAGCAGCATTTATCCACTCCTCCATCCTTTTTAACTCATCGGATAAATGGTCATCAACAGGTAGCTCCGAAAGGCGCTGGAACTGCCAACGTAAGCCACAGAGTGTCTGGCAGACACTGTCGTGCAGTTCACGTGATATCCGTCGGCGTTCCGTCACAGCAGCACCAGACTGCAACTGCTGGCGCAGAGGTAAATTGATGGCATAAGGAAGGGCAGCGACCAGGCCAAGCGCAATCATGTAGACAAGAAAGTCATTCACTCCCTGGAGACTAAGCAAATAGTTAGTAGCGGGGTTGTAGATATTACCTACAAGTACATAGGCGCTTGTTGTGAGCGATACAAGAATGGTCACTGTGTAGTCTTTCAACAAAGCTGCGGTAAGCACAGGAAGCAGCGTATAAAGGATGAAGGGACTATGTATCCCTCCTGTGAGGTGGACGAGAAGCGCAGAGGCCACGATATCCACAGACAGGAGTACAACGTTAATGGCTCGTATTTGTTGCAGCTTAAAGGGCTGCGCTATCTTCAGAATCGAGTAAAGACCTGCCGCTATGACTAAACCAGTCAGCTCAGAGGCATCGTAGCCAGGACCATTTGGAAAGGCTAATATCTGGAGGATGGCGGCGCTAAACGCTGCCAGACGAAAAGCATCGGAGATGATTTTCTGCCGGGGCCAGGCCTGCTGCCAGTCCACTTGCCACCAAGCGTACCATTTTGGCCATTCAGTTTTTGGGACGGACAACGAGCCAGTCGAAACTGCCATATCGCACCCCCTACCCTGATAATTCCTACTATTTTGAGAATTATGACAGACAGATTATGGAAAAGTCATAAAATCGGCATTTGATTTATTACAAAAGTGTAACATTTGGGACTATCAGCGTTCTAACCATTTTGATTGAAGAAGTAATCCGTAGACCTACGTAGTGTTTTTCATAACAATCCTGTCATTAAAATATTCGCTTTATTGTCTACTCAAAATCGAGAAACAAATGACAGACATATCACCCATCGTTCGATAGACTTTAAATTAAGGAGCCAGTTTTGCGTGAGAACTGCCTTAAAAACCGGTTAGCGTAAGGAAAGTGAAGGGAATGAGAAATAGAGAAC
>JACQOM010000132.1 GCA_016202525.1 Chloroflexota bacterium
ATCTTCCCTTCGTTATTTCATTAAGCGAAGGAATGTCTGCGTCAGAACGCCGACGGATGATTAATCTGGCCAATATAACTGCCGCTATTGTCGGTCTGGTGTTTCTCTTCCTTGGCCAGTTCATTCTGCAGGTGATGCATATCCGTGTCGGCGAATTCGCTATTGCCGGCGGGATTATCCTGCTGGTGCTTTCCATAAGGTACATGCTAACCGGACAGATGGTAGAACTCTTTAAAGAAGAGATGGTGGCGGTAGTGCCTATCGGCACGCCGCTGACAGTAGGCCCGGCGACGATAACAACTCTGCTTATCCTGGCTACGCAATTTCCGATTTACATGGTCCTGCTGTCCTTCATTCTGAATGTGTTTATCAGCTGGTTTATCTTTCTGCTGAGTAACCATATCGTCAGGTTCATGGGGCAGGGTGGCATAAAAGCAGTGTCAAAAGTATTTAGCCTGCTGCTGGCGGCAATTGCGGTCAGCATGATTATCAAAGGCTTTAACCTGCTTGGTGTTCTTAATATTGCCGGCTAAGTTTTTACGGAATCCTTTGACAGCTTTCGGTGTCGATAGACGTCCGTATAGAAAGTTCTCTGGCTTTATTCACGGAGCGTTTAGTCCTTAAAATTTGCTAGCCAGTGCCAAGTCGGGTAATAGATGACTCTTCTACTTTATCGGAAACGATGTTATTCACCGGCGGATTTAGTCGAACGCCCATCCCCCCTGACCCCCTTCCCACCGGGAAGGGGGAGTTAAGTAAAAGAGAGAGGGGGCTGTGCCCCCTCTCTAAATATCTTCCCCTTCTCCTGAGGAGGAGAAGGGGATAAAGGGGATGAGGTCATCAGAAGGCGCTAGTTGACGATTCCTGATATGGAAGTGGTCGAATGTTGAAACATGTTAGGGTTTAATTAAAATGATTTCCATAATAGTTCTCCTGGTCGTATTCGGGCTGATTGCTGTCCGTCAGGTTGGCAATATCAAGCTTCGGATATGGCAGATAATGCTGTTCGGTGCCCTGGTCGTGTTGCTTACCGGGCAGATACCCCCGCAAACGGCTTTAAAATCGATAAATGCCGATGTAATGCTGTTCCTGTTCGGCGTTTTTATCATCGGGCAGGCTCTTGAAGAAAGCGGTTACCTGGCTTACCTTTCTTACCGGCTCTTCCGACGGACGAAATCGCTCGACAGCCTGGTGCTCTGTATCCTTTTTGCCATGGGATTGCTCTCGGCGCTGCTGATGAACGATACGCTGGCGATTATCGGGACTCCGGTGGTATTGTCGCTGGCAAAAAAGACCAATACCCAGCCTAAAGTTTTGCTGCTTGCCCTGGCTTTTGCGATAACTATAGGCAGTGTCATGAGCCCGATAGGCAACCCTCAGAACCTTCTGGTTTCTATTCACGGTAACGTGCCTAATCCTTTTGTCACCTTCTTAAGATTTCTATTCATACCAACGGTGTTAAACCTTTTTCTGGCTTATGGGCTGTTGCGGTTGTTCTACCGAAAGCACTTTAACAGCCAGCCTTTGAACCATTCCCCGGAGCCGATAGTGGACCCGAGGCTGGCAACCCTGGCCAGGCTCTCCTTGATTCTGCTGGCCGCTCTGGTGGCAGTCAAGATTGCTACCGTGCTGCTAGGACTTCCGATTGATTTCAGGCTGACCTATATTGCCCTCATTGCGGCACTACCAATCATCCTATTCATTCCGAAGAGGCCTGGGATACTCATTAGAATGGACTGGCGTACGCTGGTGTTCTTTGCCTCTATGTTTATTCTGATGCAAAGCGTCTGGGACACCGGAGTTTTCCAGTCGGCAATAAATGGCACGCATTTAAATGTTGCCTCGACCGGTATGATTTTGACGGTCAGTGTTCTGCTCAGTCAGCTTATTTCGAATGTGCCGCTGGTGGCTTTGTATTTGCCCGTGTTGACACATCTGGGAGTTTCGACGAAAGAAATGATGGCGCTGGCGGCAGGCAGTACAATCGCCGGCAACCTCTCCATTCTTGGTGCGGCAAGCAACGTAATAATCATACAGTGCGCGGACAAGAAGAACTGTAACCTGACCTTTTTTGAATTTGTCAGAATTGGCTTACCGTTGACCATCCTTAATGTGATAGTCTACTGGTTGTTTCTGACACTAATATAATCCGGTTTGTCTTGCTTCTGTTCGTCCTGATTGTAATCAGTCTTGATTTGTGCTATAAAGTAAAGGTATTTTGCTGTATGCGTAGCCTGATACCTGAATCATGAATAAGGCATCAGGAATATACTCACCGGACGATGATACACTCAAGATTCACTGGAATTTTGGAGAGACGGATAATCTTATGCAAGAATGGGCTTTTCTTACCAAACATGCTCTGGTGCTTAGTCTCGTCGCCAAGAACCCCCGTATCACCGCCCGGGAACTGGCTGAAGCCATAGGCACCACGGAGAGAGCTGTACGCCGGGTAATTGCCGACCTGTTTGGTGCTGGCTATATCAGCAAGGACAGAGTGGGCAGGGGTATTAGATACGGAATTAACCCCGAACTATCGCTACGTCATGATACGCACCAGGAGATTGCCATCGGCGACTTTCTTGAGGCATTGGGCTGGAAGAGAAGGCGACGGTAATTGCCACACGGTATTAGCGCTCTCTTTCTTTGCTATCTACCCGTAAGATACAGGTCCCGTCGGTCTGAGGTTCAGGGCAAACCTGAAGTCCCAGTTGTTTAGCCCAGATTCGGAAGGCTTGACGGCAATAACGGCAGACATGTCCTTTGCCAATGCCCAGACTTTGAGCCATTGCCCATTGCTTTTTCCCCCATCCACCCAGACATCCTCCCCGACTGAAGATGAGTTCAGCCTCTTTGTCACTCGATTTGGTTAAGGTAAAAACAACATCGGGATAGAGTATGCGGAAGGCTTCGGCTTCCTTGCGCAGGTATTCTGCGGCCGTGGGTTTGGCTTTGCCCATCCATTTGACCGCTCCGGTTGACCAGAGATGATTGGCGTAATCTTCCGGGGTAAAGCCCTTGTTTCTGGCAAAAGCCACCCCGGCTAGTTCGAATTTGAGTCGGCCACGGGCAGTACGGTGCCAGTGTTTTTTGCTTGGATTTACCATTTTCTTATTTTAGCATAATGTGTAACTCAGGCATAAGAAAACGGTGGCAAGATGTAACCAGATGGGCTTAAGACTCATTAAGAACTTTGCTCTGTCGCTTGGACCAGACTTTTTAGCCTCGCAATGTTAACCGACTATTATATCCATCACCATAGCCAGAAACAAACCCAATAGATAAACCCCCGAAATCTTGAAGTTGAGCCAGGCTACTTTTTCGGTCTGATGCCGCAGCAGCATTATGTTGACAGCTAGGAAAAGTGCTCCCAGCAGCGTGATGCTTACCAGATAGAGATTATGAAACGACCCAACGACATAACTCAAAAGGGAAACCGTGACCATTAGGCCGGTTGATAATAAAATACGGTTTATAGTTTTCTTTGTCCCGGCCAGGATGGGCAACATCGGTATGGTTGCCTTCCGGTAGCTGTCTTGGTGGACAATAGCAAAGCTCCAGAAATGGCTCGGCGTCCACAGAAAGACCATCAGGGCAGTGAGAATAGGGACGAGAGATATAGCTGATGTTATGGCAAACCATCCGGCCAGCACGGCGCAGCTACCGGCAAGCCCACCAAAAACGATATTGAGAGAGGTTCGCCTTTTTAACCACAGGGTATACAACATGCTGTACACAAGAGCGCCACCCAGAATAAACAGGGTAGCCAGAAAATTCAGCCGTAAAGCTATCAGCACCGCCAGGGTAATCAGCACTATCCCCACGACGAGCACTGTGGTAGGACTCACCTTGCCAGATGGAAGAGGGCGGTATTTAGTCCGCTCCATGACTGCATCAATATCGCGGTCAAAGTAATTATTAAGGAAAGCGGCGCCCGCTGACGCAATGCTTCCGGATAAGACTAGCAGTGCTATAGTTGGAAGGGGAGGATTACCCGTGCTGGCGACAATGGCCGATGCCAGGCTGCTGAGAACAACTAGACCCAGTATCTTGGGTTTGGCAAGGCTAAGATATATAGACAGCATATTTTTGTCCATGGGCAGGCGGAATGGAAGACTGGAGAGGAGACCGGTTTCGGTAATCTTTTACTATAGCACCAAACCGATGAGGAGGACGAGAATTAATAAACCACTGACCCAGATAGAAAGTTTTCGCTTGGTCCAGAAATCGGTCACCTGTGGCAGGTAGGAAGGCGCAAATGCCACTGCGAAGAAGATTAAAGGCATTGTCATAACCATGTATGAGGCGAGTTCTCGATGCTGTGCAGGTGGAGAAGACTGATAAATTTGTCGCCCACCAATGGTACTAGCGGCCAAGATTGAGCCGAAAATCAGATAAATCACCAGAAACCACCATTTTAAAGGCCTGCCAAGAGAAGCCCGACTAATCCAGATGATTATGCCAGCTATAAAAAGAGAAAGATGTTCCAAGATGTGGGTTGTATCATTAGAATAAGCCAGGTCCCAGAATCTGGGGATGTGCCAGATGCCAATCAGGGCAACGACAACAACGGCCAAGGCGATACTGACACCTTTGCCAGGCCCCCCCAGTCTGACCAACTGTGCGCCGAGAATGGCGCCAGGTAAGATGACCAGGAAATGCTGCACCGTCATGTGAAAGGCGAGGTTAGCCTCGGATAGCTCATCAATCACCGGGAACCGGACGGCGAAGGCGAAGAGTACTAGAGCAAATAAAATGTCCGCTTTGCCTAATTTTTTCAGCATCTATTTTCTCTCTTTAGCCAGTAGCGTTCTGAGTAAATAATAGATGAAGAATACCTGACCGAGTCCGAAGACGGCGGCGAAGGGTATGGAAGTATTAATGATGAAGTTTATCCCCTGCGGTAACTGAGCAAAGGGAAATTCCGCAAACCTTCGGGGGGCATTTAATAGTCCGGCCAGATAGAAGGTCGCCAGGAAACCCAGACCTCCGACCAGCGTCAGCCAGTAATGAATTAAAGGTAGCCTTGATGGGCCGAGCTTTTTACCGGCGAGGTCTGGTAAAAAGTGGTAAATAGCGGCAAAAATGAACAAAGCACTGCCCATCATAATATACGAGTGGAAATGCCCGGGAACCCAGAGGGTGTTGTGCAAGACGCGGTTAAAACCGATGGTGGCATCCAGGAAGGCGGCAGTGCCGCCAATCATAAAGCCGAAGAGACCAAGATAAACGAACCTCGGCGCCGGTTTCCATTCGATACCTGACTTCCAGATTCGAGTGAGGGCACCATAAACCGAAACGGCTGCCCAGGGAATGACCGAGACATAGGTGGCAATCTGCCCAAACAGCAGCAGTTGAAAAGGTATGGCGAAGTCCATGCTGAGGTGGTGTAGAAAAGCGGTCAGACCTGTAGTGACTATCGTCACCAGCCAGCCTCCAACCAGCAGGCGGTAGGCTTTCCATTCCCGACCGGTGTAGGCTGGTACGAGCAGGTAAACGATAGAGAAAGCGCCCCAGAACAAAATGTTGACCAGAGTATGCCCAAACATCCAGAGAGCGTTCTTGGCCATCATCGGGTCCACGGCGAAAGCCGGGTTGATATTCCTGATGAACAGGTTAGCCAGAAGGTAAATTCCGATTGGTTCGGCGAAAACCCCGACCAGCGACATCGCCGTTAAGGCGAGAATGGCTGGTGAATGCAGGTGCGAGATAGACTTGTTAGGCACAAAGGCATCCAGTCCCAGAGCTTCGCCTATTCCACCCACCAGTTGGTGAGCTGCCAGTAACCACTCAACAAAAAAGGTGATAGCCGCGATGAGGATTGTTGCCAGTCCAATGAAAAAGACGCTGGCTGCCCAGCGCGGCCAGCCACCGGCGGAGATGACCGGAAGCGGAGGCATGGCCGGGAAGCCGGTAGCAAATTTACCAACCAGAATGGCAACGGCAATTAACCCATAGCCAACAAATATAAGCCAAAAAACAAGCTCAATTCTCCATATGGGTTTGACAATATTTAACATTTTCACGATGACCAACCAGCCGATGCCGATGAGAGCCAGAATAATAAACCCCGTCATGCTCACACCGTGTAAAGTCAGAAAGCGGTAATAAAGGGAAGGGTTAAGATAAGGTGACGACTGGCTCAGCCTGATGAGTATTCCCATGACGCCACCCACCAGGAAGACCAGAAAGGCAACCAGCAAATACCTGAGGACGAGTTTCCTCACGGCTTCTTCATATTTAGCTTTTGCTATTTCAGAATTGTCCATCGACATAGCTTACGGCACCACCTCGAATGTTGTCATCATGACATGATGCGCCAGTCCACAATACTCTAAACAAATCACTTTGTATGTTCCCGGTTTGTCAAAAGTGTAAACCGCCCGATTCGTGTATTTGGGCATGGCTTGAACCTGAAAGAGAAGAACGCCATTGGCATTAAAAACTCCAAAATCATGGTTAACATCACGGGATGTTACCACGAACTCCACCTGCGTTCCTGCCTTAATCTCTTTTGGCTCAATTACCCAGCCGAACTGAAAAGCATCAACTTTGACTATCTGTCTTTGTTCAGAAAGTGGCGCCGCCACGCCGGGGTAGTGAATCAGAGGCAGTGTTGCCAGAGTAAACATAGCGCCTATGGCAATCAAGACCACCAGCCAGATAGTTCCAATACGGGAAAAACGATCGTGATACCTCTCGAAGTCAACCTTCGGCTTTGACCCCTTCCAAACCAGCAGAAAAACAACTGACAGAGCAATAACAATGAAGAGGTATATTAACCCGATGTAAGCTTGTATTGACATTGTTCTTGGGTACTCTTCCCCTCAGCAGAAAATTAAATTGAATTTTATCTTTGAGAGCTACTTGTGTATATGGTGTAAATCATTTTATCTGTAAAAGATAAACAAATCATAACATTAAGCAGAAAAAGGTTACAAATTTATAACATTTCACTGGATTTTATGTGTGATATAGCCATGCCCCGTCAAAAGCAGGCCAGTAAAAGTGTAACCAATTAAGAGTAATTGAGGCGAAATGGCTTAGGTGGTGTAGCCCTTACTGAAAAATCTCAGGGCAGCCACCTGGTTAACCGCTTGGTTAAGCAACTTTTTATCCAGCGTCGCCTCCGGGTCGATAGTTCTGGCCAGAAATACCTGTGCCATCCTCTGACGGTCTTTCATAATGGAGCGGGTCCCCAGGCCGCGGTAGGTTTCGATATCCTGGTAATATCTGAATTTAAACATTTCTTCGGCGTTCAAGGGGTCGGGGGCGCCTTTGGGCGCTTCAGGCACGGTTAGATGAATCTGCAATCTGTCAGAATGTGCCTGCAGCAGACCGGCTACATAGCTCCAGCCGGAAAGGACCGATGGCGTCAGCGCTTTCAGACGGAAGCTCCGGTAGTTGCTCTTGCTTTTCTTGATTGCCTCATGCTGGGCATTATTCAGTTTGGCAAAGGCTTTTCCGGCCTCCAGCAGTCCTTTATCCGTCCAGAGCGCCTTGCTCATTCGTTCCGTCAATGTCCGGTATTCCTCGTCCAGTGACATCCCCGATTGACAGAGATACGGTTCATATACATTTCTATCCAGTTGCTCCGCAGTTAGCGATTCCCCCGTTTGCTTCCCCTTAAAATAATTGACGACAAACGTGCGGGCGGATTGAGTCGAGATTCTTTCTGAGCGGGAGCTGACATCAGGGAAGTCTTCACCGGCCTTGAGCAGCCCCACTTTGGTGCACCACTGTCTTAAATGCGGGCCTAAGAACGTCTCTTCCAACTGTCTATCGAATAAATCGTTCGATACGGCGATGTTAGTATTCGATATCAGGGCAAGTTCGGTCCTCTGTTCTTTGGACAGGCAGAAATA
>JACQOM010000135.1 GCA_016202525.1 Chloroflexota bacterium
AGCTCGGCAATGTTGTCCTTGGTTATTTCTACAGGGTCGCTTTGCACGTCATAGGATTTGCCAGCTAAGTCATGGGCCGTATAATCTCTAACCGTTACCTTGGTCTGTATCTTGCTCAGCAGGTATGTACTCATTGCGTCGGCCAGTTTATGTATTTTGGCCTCAGTGCCTACCATCAGTGCTTCGGCATTCAAAGTAGAAGAGTGACAGGTGGCGCAGATAGCTGTGCTGGCTCTGAAGGTGTGGTTGGTGCCGCTTTGATTATAGTCTGGTGGCGGAGGTGTTGCTTCCATGTGACAGGTGACGCAGGTATTCTCGATAAGGGAGTGAGGCGAGCGCTGAGGTACCGACACAAAGTAAGCGTTTTCACCCATTATCACATCAGCCTGGGCGGCGGTATGCGGTGCCGAATAGCTGGTCGGAGGCGCATCGATATTATGGACGGCGTTTCTGGTGTTGTGGCAGGTCATGCAGAGAGCGCCTTTACCCACTTCTTTAGCCTGGAAGCCAGCCGGTAACATCGAGGTCGAATCAACAATTCGGACGGTAGCGTTGGTTGGCTTACTAGAGGTAGTGCCCTGAGCATGTGGGTCATGACAGACGACACAGGTTATCGGTTCAGCTTGGTCTGCCGTTATACCGAGAGCCGCCAGTTCGGCAACGGTCGCATTGCCTTTGGCGCCCTGTAGTTGCAGGGTCATGTCAGGCTGCTTTATCCAGGCCAGGAAGCCTTGAGCGGCATGGCAGCGGGCACAACTGGCACTGCTGGTAGCCCTCGCCGGGGTTGTTGAGGTCCCGGCATGTCTGCTATCCTCCCACTGCTGGAAGCGGCCGTGGCGTGGCGGTTCACCATGGCAGGTGGCGCAGCCATCAGCCGAGAGGGTGACGCGGGCGGCATCAATCGTCTTGTTGGGGTGGAGTGGGCTGTTGTTAGGACCATGGCAGTTTTCACACTGGATATTGGCGAAGCTGGCGGTCTTGGGAAACTGCTTCAGCATCTTGGCATAATAACCTACTTCGCCATGTGGCGGGACCTGCCAGTTCTCGGCAGCCATGGCTTCATCGAAGCCGTTATTTTTGACTTCCGGGTCATAGCCGACGGTATGGCAGGTGGCACAGCCTATACCCCAGTGACCGGCAGGGTCGTTAATGTTCTGGGTAAAGATTTCGGCGTGTCCTGATTGGCTCCAGGCGGTAAACTTGTCAGGTGCCGTCTTGCCGTTATGGCAAACGGTGCAGTTTGTGGCTACCGGCCTTCCCTTGGCATCCAGGCCGGTGATGGCTCCAGCCCAAGTACCGGCATAGACATCAAGAGCAACACCGGAAACCTTCTCGGTGAGGCTATACTTCCCGACCACATCAGGAGTAAAAGAAGGGTTCTGGTCTCTAGCGTTATCCATGACTGCTTTGGAGTCAGTAGGAGAAGTGATAACCCAGTTATAGTTGCCCTGGTTTTTGGCATGTAGCAGTACCGGTACCCCGACCGGGACATTAGCCAGACCACCATTGACTGCATAAGGCAGGCTTGCGACTACATTTACCGTATCGCTATATTTCCCGCTGGAGGTGGTTACGGTAACTTTGAAAGTAGCTGTCTCGGCGGCTCCCAGAGCATGGGGATTAATGGCCTGGACTGTAAAACTGTCTCGTTGCTTGAGTGCTGCTAGCAGAGCTATTTTGTAAGCCTTGGCATTCCCGAGGGTTACGGTAATGGTTGCCGAGTCGGGCTTATCTATAGTGGCGGTAACACCCGCTATTTGTGACCACTGGTAGCCAGTTACAGTGGAGTTATCAAAGGGTTCAGCAGTAACCTTTAGCGTGACAGTGCCGTCCGGTGAACCTGTCAGGTCTTTACCGGCGTTGGCGGCTACCGCGCTTGCCGGCTTCATATTTATGTTCTTGCTAACTGTCTGTCCGGCAACCAGCGTCACTGTCTCGGTTGCCGAGGTAAAACCATCCCTCTGGAAGGTGAGTTTGTAAGTGCCAATCGGTAACTGGGCGGAATAGCCGCCGTCAGCCCCCGAGGTAATCGTGACATCTTTGATTGCCGGGTCGGTAGTTACGTTTACCCCGGCTACCGGTTTCTGGTTTAAGTTGTTGGTTATTGTCCCCGTGACAGTGCCGCTACTTGTGCCCGGTGTCCCGGGGGGCCCAGCTGGTCCCGGAGGTCCCTGGCAGCTAAGAAGTAGTGGTATCACAGCGATTAGCGCGACGACAACTACCCACCAGAACTTTTTCATACTTTTACCTCCTCACTTCTAATCAGAGCCATGAATCTACAAAAAATAAGGGAGACTTAAATTATAATCTCCCTTAAGGACCTCTATTTCCGGTCGTATCTTTTTAGGCATTACCTTATCTACCTGCTTAAGTTTACTCCTGCTCCTAACCACCCGACCTTTTTACTGTCAACAACTCTATGTATTTATATACTATCTTTTACCTGGTATTACTATCCTATTTATACCCTGTAATAAGACCAAGACGATACTAGCATAATCACAAACACCTTGTCAATACCCTCTGAAAATTATCTATTAAAGGTGAAGAATATACCCTGTTTCGGAGAAAGGATAGTATTTTGCTGATTTATAGCGGTGATGAAATGTGAGGAGGTGAGTCGCTAGAAATTGAAGTGTAGAGTTTCCCGGGTGGTTAGTTGTAGAGGTATCTAGTTTCTAGCGTAATCGTCTGGCGGGTGTCTGCTGTTTAATCTCTTGTTGCCAGGGAGGCAGCAAATATGTCAGCAGGGTAAGAATTATGAATGGCAAGGCTAAGAGGACCGAGGCGCTGAGAAGACCGCTCGGGCCGAAGAGGGGTGGGGTATAGCTGATGAGGCCTCTGAGGCTCTTTGATATCAGTTGCCCGCCGATTACCACATTCCAGCGCATGGCAAACACCCCGATGAGTACCATTGTGGCAGCCAAGAAGGTGACATAGGTTTTCTGCTGTGCCTCCGGCTTGATTATTTCAACGCCTCCCAGTACTAGGAGGGGTAGCAAGGAGCCGGAGATAAACTGGATACCGAAGTAGCTGATGCTTATCTTTTGAGTTATCAGCTGAGAAATAATTTTCCAGCTCTCTTCAGATTCATAGAGCATGCTGAAGACTTCCAGTCCTTCCAGTACCACATTTATTGCCAGGAAGCCTGCTAGCCACAGGGACAGGGAACGCAAACAAGCGTGGTCGATGGAAGCGTGCCTGATTTTTGTGGTGATGACATACAATACTAATAGCAGGGCGATGCCGGAAACGGTGGCCGACATTAGAAAGATGATTGGCATTAGCGGCGTGGACCACCACGGATTGGCTTTAACTGCGCCGAAGATGAAGCCGACATACCCATGAAGGAGCATAGCCGCCGGAATACCGATAAAGGCCAATATTTTGATTAGTTTTTTATCGATAGCCAGTGATTCCTCCGATACATCATAGACCCCCAGTGCCAGAATGGAATAAATGGTTTTTCTGGTGCCGTCAGCCGCTGCCATGGCAGACCTGACGATATCCGGCCTGAAAACGAGCCATATCTCCCCCAGGACGATGAGCAGATAGAAAAACCAGATATAGCCAAAGGCGGACATAGCCGAGTTGAGATTCGGTGTTAAGAACATTTCCAGTCCTCTCTCCGGCCGCCCCAGGTGGATAACTAAAGGCAGCGGTGTGACGATAAGGAAAGATAGTGCGGTCAGCAGGGAAAACCGTGCCACCGGCCTCAGGCTGGTCAAACCGAAGACGTGGTAGAGCGACGACACGATAAAGGCGCCAGCCACCAGTCCGGTAATATAGGGGTAAATGACGATGAGCAGGTCCCATTCTACTACACCTTCGTTAGGGAATACGAAGCCGGCCACAGTCTAATGTACCCCCTTTTCAAATCCGATGTAGTAGACCTTGGGTTCAGTGCCCAGGTCGGGCTTCAAGACATAAACACGTTTCTCGGCCAGTATTTTGGCTACCGGACTTTCCGGGTCACGCAGGTCTCCAAAGACTCTGGCTTTTACCGGGCAGGCTTCAGCAAAGGCTGGCAATACTCCCTGAGTAATCCGGTGGTAGCACCAGGTGCATTTGTCCACTACGCCTTTGGCGGGGAGGAAAAATCTGGCTCGGTAGGGGCATGCCTGAATGCAATACCTGCAGCCAATACAGTGTTGCTGGTCGATGAGCACGACCCCGTCCTCTGTCTCATAAGTGGCGCCGACCGGGCAGACAGTCACGCACGGAGGGTTGTCACACTGGTTGCACAGCTTGGGAACGAAAAAGCTTTTCATAACATTGGGGTGTGGTTGCTCGGTTTTAAAGCCATCTCTGCCCGCGTTGGGGGAATCGACAAATGTCTCTCCGTCCTCGGTGATGACATATCGCTCTATCCATGTCCGGTTGTATTCGGGTTCCCAGGGGACCTTGTTTTCCAGTTTGCAGGCAGTTACACAGCGCCCGCAGCCGATACACTTTTCATTGTCACAAACAAATCCCCAGTAGTGTTTTTCCCAGTCGTAGCCAGTGGATTTAGCTGCGGCACTATTAAAATTGGTGAGCAGGGAAGGAATGGTATAGAGGGCGATCCCGCCCACTACACTCTTGCTTCCTATTTTAATAAAGTCCCGACGTGAAATTTCCTTTTCCATAGCCTACTTACTCCGATGACAATTAAGACAGTCAGGACTGGTACGTCCGGCGTGGTCTTTCGGCAAGGGCTTAATGCCCCCTCCGATTTGATGACATAACAGGCAATCAGAACGCCCCTCTAAGCTATGTGGAATCTTGGGCAGCGTTGCCCCTCTGATTTCCGGCGGACCGTGGCATGATAGACAGTTGGTGCGTCCTTCCAGGGTATGCGGAATCTGGGGTGGTAATGTGGTCAAAGGTTCATGGGGAGCATGGCATGACTTGCAATCAGTTCGACCATCCAGGCTATGTGGAACCTGGGGTGGCATCCCTGCTCTGGGGTCATGAGGGTTATGACACGTGACACATTCGGCTTTTCCTCCCATTTCATTCATGTCTATCTGAGCAATGCTGCCGGGGCGTGAAATGAGCCGGGAATGACATGTTCCACATAGTTCTCTGGTGGTGTGGGAGACTACGGGAGGTGCTCCTGTTGTTAGATGTTCTCTCGCCGGACCATGGCAATTCTCACAGTTGACTGTCTGGTGGTTTCCTTTTTGCCACATATTATATTGGTCCTGGTGGCAGTTGAGACAAAGGGAGGAACTGGCAAACTGCATTGGCAGGCTCGCCCATACCAGTTTATTTTCTTGGGAGTTCCTCTGGTGGAAACCGAATTTAGCCAGAACAGGCGGAACAGGGATTACTCTGAGTCCAACAAAGATAAACAGGAGCAGGGCTATTACTAGTATACTGGCCCGGTATAAATGCCTCATATTTTAGCTATTAATGCCTCTAATTAGGCTATTATAATGCCTAATTGCCAATGAAGCAAGTACCTAATTGCTAGCGAAGCAAGTTGAAGTGAGTATAAGGGCCGGTAATAAGCTTCAAGGTCAAGATAATACCTATGGTTATCACGATGGTTAGTCCGATTGTAGGAACCAGTCTAGTATCAATATCTCTTATCTCGCTAACTATCGGGATGCGGAACACCTGATACAGGATACGAGCGTAGGTAAACCAGATGAGCATGACTGCTAGTACCAGGAAGAGAAGCCAGGAAAGAACTCCGCCGGGTAGTCGCAGAGCGCTGGTGGGCGCCCTTTCCCCTGTTCCGATGTCAGTAGCTGATTGGGGTCCGATAAAAATCTCCTCCCCGGGAGCCGGAAGACGGAGGCCTGCTTCAGCCTGGTAAAATGGTCTATCGGCTTCGTCTAGATCAATTGTGGTACTGCCCTCGATACCCTGATACTGGGCTACTACCCGAATATTGCCTGATTCCCGTGGAGTATATTCCAAAACGGCTAGGCCTTTGTCACTGGTCACTGCTTCCCCGATTTGCATCAGGCCACTGGCGAAGAAATCTAGTTTGAAGAAGAAAGTTACCGTGGCATCCGGGATAGGCTGGCGGTTAATATCACTAAGGGTAGCTGTTATCGTGATTGGCTGTCCGGCTTTTGCCTGTTGTGGCACAGTCAATGACAGAGCTCCATTGGCGGTTGGTGGAGGTTGGGTAGACGGCGGTGGTGCAGTGGTGGAAGGGGCTGCCCCCAGGGACCAGAGGTAAGTCAGCACCTGCCAGCGCTTCTCTTCAGAAAGCGATGATTTATAAGGGGGCATACCCTTGGTCAGCCTGCCCTCACTCACTACCCAGAAATAAAAGTCGGCTTTTCCTTCAATGTTCTTGGAAAAAGCTGCCGAGCTGAAATCGAACTTGCTGACGTTATTACCCTTGACACCGTGGCAACCCAGGCATGACTGCTGGTATATTCCCTTGCCTGTTTGTTGGGTGGCGCTGTCACCCCATGGGAATGGGTTTTTTACTCCGGTGTAAGGCGCAGGGACTTCCTCCTGGGCAAGGGCTATGGCAGGTACAAGCCAGAGGAGAATGGCTATGGTTAAAATGATAGCGATTAGTTTAAGATTTCTCATGATGCTCTTATCTCCTCGGTCACTCGTGATGCCGGCGCCGTTTCTTTTATTGCTTGTTCCTCTGCCTGCTCCGCTACTTCCCAGATGGAGAGTACCGGTAGGAATTTAGCAAAGATAGCGAAAATCAGCATGAATGCGGCGAAGGCACCGGCGGTAATCGACCACTCTACCCAAGATGGTGCGTAGTTACCAAACTCAAATGGCATCAAGGGTACTTCAAGGCTGGGGACCAGAATAATAAAACGTTTAATCCACATTCCTATATTGATTAGTACCGCTGCTGTTAGAATTCTGGGGATGGTTGGCCCGCGGCGGATGAGCAGGAGAACGGCTGGTATCACTGTTCCGCCGACGACGAAGAACCAGAACGAAAAGGCGCTCTTTCCCAGTAGCAGCAGGTTGAGGAGCTTTCTCTCCTCTTCTCTTAGCTTGTAACCTATTGTGATGTACTCACCGAGAGTAAGGTAGAGGTAGAGGAAAAGCATGGCAATGAGCAGGTAGCTAAGGTAGCGGAAGTGCTTTTCAGTGATGTACTCTTCAAGGTGGAAAAGCCGACGGAAGATTGCCATAACGATAAGGATTGAGGCGATACCGGAGAAGATAGCACCGACGACGAAGTAGATGCCAAAGACGGTGCTGTCCCAGCCCGGGCGCAATGTCATGGAAAATACGTAAGAAACTACAGTATGGACGGATATGGCAATCGGTATTATCGTGACTGCCATAATGCCGATAGCTTTCTCCAGTCGGTGCCGTTGCTCTGGCGTATTCCGCCAGCCTACCGCCATGACGGTGTAGATTGTTCTCTTGATGGCTGAGGCTCTGTCTCCCAGTCTATCCCTCATTAAAGCCAGGTCGGGAATCATGGGCAGATAGAGGTAGATGAGACTGCCGGTTAGATAAGATGTGATTGAGATGATATCCCACAGCAATGGTGACTGGAAGCGTCCGAACAGCAGTAGATTGGCAACACGCTCAGGTCGTCCCATATCGATGAGGGGCATCAAGGCTCCGATTGATATTGCCACTACGGTGATAAGCTCTGCCATGCGTGTTACCGGGGTGCGCCAGCCTGCCTGGGTGACCCGCAGGATGGCAGAGATAAGTGTCCCGGCATGGCTGATGCCAATAAAGAAGACAAAGTTAACCAGATATAACCCCCATATGACCACATCACGCATGCCAGTGGCGATAAGTCCGTAACGGAGCTGTATGATATAGGCGTAGAGTCCCCAGGCAACGACGGCCATTAGAAACAGGACGAAGGCATAATAGCCACGGCTGGTTTGAGCTAGTGGGCTGAGTGCGGTCTGCTCCAGGCGTTGCCGGTAGTTTTCAGTTCTTGTCCTCATTTAGAAGTCCTCCCCCCATGGCCAGATACCGGGGCGACGATTATAACCACCATCTCCCCAGGTCCAGGTTGGTGCCTTGAATTTGCGTGGGTCGTCCGGTTTTCTGCCGAAAGCCTGACCGTGACCCGGTAGATACCATACTTTGGGTTGAGTACCCAGACCCTCTTTATAGCGGAAGGCATCGTTTTCGTCCAGAAACTTGGATAATTTGACTACATCTACTCCGTTGGAGGCGATGTCCTCATTGAGGTCACCCATATAGATAGCCTTCATTGGGCAGCCGCTAACACAGAAAGGCAATTGTCCAACTTTGAGCATATGGGCGCAGAACATGCATTTGATTACGGTTCCCTTCACTGCTGGGACAGGGTACAAGGCAGAAGAGTCAGCTAAAGCAGCTTCGGGGGGCAGTTTCGGAGTGCCCCAGTTGAAGAACCGCCGCTGGTAAGGGCAAGCAGCCATGCATAAACGGCAGCCGATACAGCGGCGGTTGTCAATAAGGACAATGCCTTCCTTATTCTGGTAGGTAGCCGCTACAGGGCAGACGTTAACACATGGGGCATTATCACACTGGTAGCATGGGGTGGGCATAAAGAAAGTACCACCACCGGGGGATTCCACTTCGAAAACTTGAATCCACTGCTGTCCCTGGGGTACGAAATGTCCGGCAATACATGCCTGGGTGCACTGAGGTGTTGTACCAATGGTAACGCACCCATCGCATTTCTTGAGGTCGATGACCATGCACCAGGTACGGGTCGGTTTCTTGCCTTCGGTTATTGGGGCAGTTCCGGTGGCTGCCTTGGCACGGTTCAATACTGATAGAAACGGAGATGATAGGATAGCCAGTAAACCCATGGCTCCTACCGAGCCGGTAACAAACTGACGGCGTGTTAGTTTCTTAATTTGGCGTTGCACACAGGGTCCTCCCTTCCGTTTTAAAGATAAAATTACTTTTTATGGTCTCCCGCTTTAGTTCCTTAATTCCCCTTTTTCATTAGTTGTTTTTATTGAGGTATGACGAGCTTTAGTAACATTCCCGCAGCCGCAAAGCTCGATATGATGGCGCTTATTAGCAATATCACCGAGCCTATAAATAAGGTTGGGATTCGGAATGTTCTGGGGTGCTCGAGCATAGAAGCAATGGTCAGTATGACGACGGGACCCACGATAATTGCCAGGACGACAAAACCGATGTTTCCCGACATCGTCTGTCTATCGGATACCTCGGCGGCAATAGCGCTGACCGGTATGCCGAGGTCGGATAATCTAAATAATAAATCTATCATTCTTCACCTAGCTCCACTATGGGGAATACTTTCAGGAAAAGTGTGTAAAGTAATATCGCTGAGGCAAGAATCCCGGCGACTATCGACCATTCGAGCCAGCTGGGGCTGTAACTTCCCTCAGGGAATGGCAGCAACGGCCTCAACAGGGAAGGTACTACAATGAGGAAGCGCTTGACCCAGAAAGCAGCGACGATGACGCCCGCGGCCAGGATAGTGCGGGTTGTCCCGAACCACTGAGGATGAATAGCCTGAGATACCAGAATTATTGCCGGTGTGAAAAATCCCAGGAGTAGCATTGGCCAGAAGATGGGGGCAAATTCTCCCTGGAACAGCTTCTCCGATATTAAGAATTCAGACATAGGAGCGGCATACCGCATGGTCAACTGCTCGGCAAGTATCAGATAGATGTAAAATAGTGTGATGATACCCAGGAAAGTCCCCAGCCCTTTGAAAATCTCCGGTTTGATATATTCCTGCCACTTGAACAGTTTCCTCAGTACGCCGGAAACAACGATAACGGCGGCAATGGCGGAGCCGATGGCGGCTGTCAGAAAGTAGGGGCCGGCTAGAGCGCTGAACCATCCCGGTTGCGAAGGCAGCAGGCCGAAAATCCAGGGTACGACGCCGCCGCTGAGCATGACGATTAGAAAAACGATGGCGATAGAAAGCCACCATGACATTCTTTCAATCTTATGTTCCTCATCGGGTTTGTAGCCGACCAGGAAGATTTTATAGAACCAGGATAGTTTCGGAAATCTTTTGGCACATAGCACCAGGTCTTTACGCATGGTCAGCCAGAGATAAACTGAGGATAGTGTGAAGTAGATAATAATTACGGTTACATCCCAGCTCAGTGAGGATGTGCCTACTCTCTGTGGCCAGTAAATGACAATATTGAATATACGGTCGGGCCGTCCCATGTCAATGGTGATGCTCAGGCCTGCCATCATCAGGCTGATAACAGTGAGAACCTCACCTATCCTGGCTACAGGGGTATATTTGGTTAAATTCAATAAGCGTATGGCGGCGGCAATGGCTATCCCTCCGTGAGCAAGGCCGACAAAGAAGACGAAATTGGCGATGTAGGCACCCCAGGGTGCGCCCACTGGCGTTCTCATCGAGGTCAGTCCCAGCCCCTGGATTAACTGGAGGTACCAAGCGTAGACGAACCAGCCGGCCGGAATAAACAATGCTATTATAAGGAAGTAGAAAGCCCTGCTGGTATTCAGCATGGGGCGTAGCAAAGCAGCAGTGGTTCTATCCGGCTCCGGTCTTCTCATCATTGCAGCCATTTTTTACCTCGCGTAATGTACCATATCGAAGGTTCGGTATTAACGTCCTCCAGGAGGCGGAAGCCCAGATTGGCTTCCAGTAGTTTATAGACCTCACTGTCAGGGTTTCTGATATTACCGAAGTGCCTGGCCCTTACCGGGCATACCTCTACGCAGCGGGGTAGTTGTCCGCGCCTGGTTCGGTGGATACAGAAGGTGCACTTTTCAACAACGCCGAGTGGACGCACCGGTACCAGTGGATTTGCCTCCTCGGCTGGTATTTTCGGCTGCCACCAGTTGAAGCGGCGGGCGTTGTAGGGACAGGCTACCACGCAGAGCCGGCAGCCGATACATCTTTCATAGTCCATGCTGACGATGCCATCCTTATTTTTGTAGGTAGCTCCTACGGGGCAGGCTTTGACGCATGGCGGATTATCACAATGGTTGCATTGCACCGGCAGGTACCATCTCCCCGGTAGAGGGGATTGAGTATAGTTAGTGGTTGCACCCTTTTTGAGGTCCTGGGGTGAAGGATGACCGGTCAGACTCACATCGGATTTCACCTCGAACACCTCTGTCCAGGGTGGAGAAACGGTGTCCGGGATGTTGTTTTCTTTCTTACATGCCCACTGGCATGTCCGGCAGCCGATACAGGCGCCGACATCTATTACTAAGGCGAATTTGTTACGTTCGTCAGCTTCCGTGCCTAACCCATCGACCCGTTTTGAAGTTTGCTTTTCAGCCTGTCTTTTAGTCTCTTTGACGCTGGCAAAAGCGAGCGAAGGGCGGACGAATTTAGCCAGAAGCCCGAGGCCGATTAACCCACCACCGTATTTCAGGAATTCTTTACGTCCTAATCGTCTCATGAGCTACCCTGCCTTACTATGATGATGCCGGTGCCGATGACGATTAAGAATGAGATACCTACCATGGCTAATAGCTCCGTTGGCGGTGGTGGTGGCGGAGGTATTGGCTGTGGATGGGGTTTGGTTATATTGGTCAGCACTATCTGGGGTTGATGCGGATTATGGCAACCAACGCATCTTACCTTCGGGCTGAAGCCGGGTCCGTACTCTTCTTGCGTCCAGCTGGGAACTCCGTGGGTTCCATCAGCCCAGGCTTGATAGCGTGCTTGATGACATTGGGCGCAGAGCTGAGGATAGTCTGATAGGACGAACCGGGTTTCTCCACCAGCCAGGTGTAACACACCCATTTGTTTGTTGTCATGACAGGCCACACAGGCTCGACTGCCTTCTCCGAGTTTATCATGGCCCTTCAAAACTCTGACGTGACAACTGAGACAGTCCAGCGTTCCTTCTTTAGGTGGGGTCGGTAGTACCGGGTTAGTGACGAGTTGCATCCGTGGTTGATGCGGGTCATGGCAGGCGGTACACTTTAGTCC
>JACQOM010000013.1 GCA_016202525.1 Chloroflexota bacterium
GATGGGAAGTATCGTTCAACAGGCTTATTATCGTCCGCTGCGGGTACGTCTCGATAATACTGAGTGAAGCATTATCCAGTCGAATCTGCCGCCAGTGTTCCATGCCCAGCCCCAGTAAATGACACACCAGAACCCTCAACGGCCCGCTGTGCGATACAATGAGCACCGTCTGCTCCGGTGCGTGTTTCTCCAGCCTGCTGACGAACTTGCTTGTCCGCTCGATAAAGTCGGTGAAACTCTCACCACCGGGAAAGCTGAGTTGCTCAAGGCTAAAGTTAGTAATCAGTTCCGCGATATCGGGATAACGGTCCTTAATCTCCTGAAATGTCAGCCCCTCGATACTGCCGTAGTTCACTTCCCTAAGCTCGGAACAGGTAACAATATCCACATTACAGGCGGCAGAGATAATCTCAGCCGTAGCCACAGCCCGCTTCAAATCGCTGGAGTAAACGGCGTTAATCTTTTCACCGGCCAGACGGTCACGCAGCTTCCCGACCTGCTCATAGCCCGCCGCATTCATCTCGACGTCACTATAGCCGGCAAATCTGCGCACCATATTGAACTCACTGATACCGTGTCTCACCAGCAGTAACCTGGTCAAATTTTCCTCCTAAGATTGTTCCTTAGCCTCAACCTCATCCACTTTATCCCCTTCTCCTCATCAGAAGAAGGAGGAGAGATTAGAAGAGAGGGGCAAAGCCCCTCTCTTCTCTTTCACCCCCTTCCCTTAGTAAGGGAAGGGGTAAGGGGATAGGTCACAAAATGATTTAAACAGGTAATCCGGACCACCGGTTATAAGCCAGCAGCACCATAAGAATAAGCACGCTGAGCTCAGCCACCTCATTTATCGCCCCGTAGGTGTCACCGGTAAGCCCAGACAATTTCCGTTGCAGATAACCAGCCATTATGACAACCACAACCCAGATAACCAGCATGATAACTAAGCCGGCCAGATAAAAGTACCTATCGCCAGCCCACCACGCCAGAGCCGTAATTGTCACCAGTGTTATCAAGGTAGCTACGGCAAATCTCTGCCAGGTTGCTCCCTGCTTGAAGGCCAGCCCCAACCCATCCGGACGGGCATAGGGATAAGCAAAAAGAGCATAAACCATTGCCCAGCGGCTGACAACCGGCATCACCAGCAGTGTTACCGTAAGCCAGCTTTCCGGCAGACTGCTCAGCGAGACATATTTAAGCAGTAGCAATATGACAACACCGACAACGCCGAAAGCGCCCACCCGGCTATCATGCATCACCCGCCACCTGTCCTCAACGCCCCGGTGTCCGGCAATACCGTCGCAGGTATCGATAAAGCCATCGAGGTGTAACGCGCCGCTGATACCTACCATGGCCAAAATCAACAGCGCGCTGACTAGCATCGGAGGCAGAAACAGATGGAAAAGCCAGCTCAGACCCGCCAGAATAATTCCGATAATCAAACCGACCACCGGGAAATAACCCAGAGAATGGCCGACTTCCTCCGGACTAATCTCACGTCGCAGGGGCAGTGGAATAATGGTCAGGAAACTCAGCGCCGCCAGAAATCTCAAGCTGTTTCACTCCGTTCCGATACCCCGGCTTCAGCAAAGGTGGACATCTCCGCCAGAATCCTGGCAGCAGTTTCACTCAGGAATATCCCCAGCGCCGCTCCGGTCCCTTCGCCCAAACGCATATTCAAATCGAACAGGGGTTTAAGTCCCAGATGCTGGAGTACCCACCTGTGGCCGGGTTCAACGGAAACATGGGCAGCGATGAGATAATCTTTTAACTCCGACGACAGCGCCGCCGCAATCAAAGCGGCAGCCCCGGAGATAAAACCATCGATAACTACCGGTATGCGGTTCGCCGCCGCACCCAGCATGACACCGGCTAATCCTCCAATCTCAAAACCGCCGACCTTAGCCAGCACGTCTAAAGGCTGCTTCGGGTCGGGCCGGTTCACCGCCAAAGCCCGCTCGATGACGGTTACCTTATGCTGGAATTGCTCGTCAGCGATGCCGGTACCCCGGCCGGTGACCTCGGCTACCGGTCTCCCCGTCATCACGGCACAGATAGCGCTGCTGGCAGTAGTATTGCCGATACCCATATCTCCTGTACCGACGATATCCAGGCCATGAGCCACCTCGGCGTTCACTATTTCAATTCCGGTCTCTACCGCCTTGACCGCCTGCTCATCGGTCATCGCCGGACCTGTAGCCATATTCCGTGTGCCGTGAGCAATCTTCCGTGACAAAAGCTGAGGGTTGGCTTTAAGCTCAACGGCTACCCCCATATCGACGACAATAATGCGGGCGCCTACCTGGCGGGCAATGACATTGATTCCCGCCCCACCACCCAGGAAATTATAGACCATCTGCGCCGTAACCTCCTGCGGGTAGGCGCTGACACCTTCGGCCACCACCCCGTGGTCGGCAGCCATAGTAATAATCGCTTTATGCCTGATTTGAGGGATAGGATTAGCCTGTATGCCCGCCAGTTGCGCCGACAACTCTTCCAGCCGGCCCAGGCTGCCCTGAGGTTTGGTCAATATATCCTGTCTGGCACGGGCTTTGGACATCTCCCTCTTGTCCAGAGGTTTTATCCTGCCAATCGTATCAGCTAAAAGCTTACTCATAATACTCCTTTGCCACTGACTCCATTCGGCAATACCTCTCTATACCGGATAAGCCCCGCATATCCGGCAAAACGAGACGTCCTTTTCAACGCTCGAACCACAGTCCGGGCAAGCTTTAGCGCTGCTGACTTTTGCCCGTGGTACGCCGATGACACTCCGGAAAATCTGGTAGTAGTAAAGGTGTTCCTTACTCCTGATAACAACCCCGTCATCGTTGAGGTATCTCATCTTCTTTCTATTGAATTCGGGGTCGGAAATCCGGGCATCGAAAAGGGCCGGGAGAGTGGTCATACCGCTGCCGACCTCTATCGGAGCTTTAATCCGCCAGACTATCTCTTCCGGCATAATATTCTCGAAAGCCTTACGCAGAATCCACTTGCCCCAGACCCGTCCCCTTTCACTCTGGACCTTTAGCCCCGCATCTAAGCCCATAGCCAGAGCTTTGAACTGCGGGTCGAGATACGGCAGCCTGACGGTCACTCCCAGGTCCTCAGCCAGGTTTAACGAAGAAAACCTCATATACGCCCACATTCTGGCCAGCGCTGCGCTTAACTGCTCAGCGGTCAGTCCGAAGAAGAAGCTGTAGCCGGCAAAAAGCTCATCGCAGGCGTCTCCGGTCATGAAGGTCGATATGCCGCGGTTCCTGCCTGTCTTCAAAGCAATATAGATAGCCGCCGTATTACGAATTTCCATCGGGTCGAAAGACCGCATAATCCGGATTGCCGCCCGAAGTCCCTCCTCCAATTCTTCATCACCGATATAATGGACATAGTGTTCCAGCCCCAGGCGTCCGGCTACCAGCCGGGCACAATCGACATCCGGGGCCGGGGCGCCGCGCAGGGCAACGGTAATACAGCTCGGTTTCACCCACTTCGAGGCAAGGTAAGCCAGTATTGCCGTATCCAAGCCTCCGGAGAGAAGAAGCCCGTCCGTCAGATTGCGCCTCACGCTTTCTTCCAGAGCCTGAATAATGACCCTGTAATCGAAAGCAGTCGACTCTGCGGCACTAAACCCTGGCACCTATATCTCCTTCTCGCTTCGATGTCTGGATAGCCGCTATCAGCCTTTGACATTCAGGCATGGTGCGGGTGGCGATACGGACATACTGCGGCAAGCCAAAAGAGGCACAATCACGCACCAGAATACCCCGCCTGAGCAGGGCAGCACGGAATGTTCCGGCATCAGTCACTTTAACCAGGGAAAAGTTCGTGCTCGACGGGACCGGTGTCAGGCCGATGCGGCACAACTCGGCTTTCAGGAACCGGCCGGCTTGCCTGATATCCCGCTGACACCGCTCAAGATACTCCGCATCCCCCAGAGCAATTATGCCCGCCTGCTGCGCAACTACATTGACATTCCACGGAGGGCAGACCCGGCGCAGAGCATCGATAATCTCCTCATGGGCCAGAGCATAACCCAGGCGCAGCCCGGCCAGGGCATAATCCTTGGTCATGGAACGCACGATAATTACATTGTCCCTTGAAATCAAATCGGCCGAAGACCAGCTTTCCTCGACGAAAGCGATATAGGCTTCGTCCAGAATGACCAGCCCGTCCTTACTGGCTTCCACAAGCATCTCCACCTCTCGCCTGGTGAGATACTGGCCGGCAGGACTGTTAGGATTACAGATAAAAATCCCCCTCGGACGATGTCGTTTAATCAGGCTCACTGTCTCTTCTATTCCCGGGGCAAAATTGTCTTCCTCTTTCCCCCGATGGCTGAGCACCGTTGCCCCGGCAATCTGGCAGGCGACCCGGTATTCGCCAAAGGTCGGCTCAAGAATTAAGACAGTGTCTCCGAGACCGAAATAGGCCAGAGCGATGAGACGAATAATCTCCGTAGCGCCACTGCCAACCAGAATGTTATCCTCAGTCACCCCCAGTTTTGCCGAAAGACATTGCCTCAATTCAGTCGACTCAGAATCAGGATAGCGCTCGATGGCAATAGTGCTCAGCGCCTTCTTCACCCCTGATGGAGGCGGAAACGGATTAGAGCACACACTGAAGTCGACGACATCATCGGGGCTGAGACCCATCGCCCTTAACTCGGCGTAGTCGAGCCCGCCATGGGGACTGTCTTCCAGGTTCTCCACCTCGGGCTTAGGTCGTAACGGCAAAACGAAACACTCCTGCTATGAAACAGACTAGAGACCAGGTCAACATAGCTATCATCACCAGCTTTAGAGCAGCATCGATGCTACCGATGGTTAACGGGGCATTAGCCACCCCCAACCGGTAGTGTCCCACCTTTTCCAGTTGCACATCGAGGGCGCCGGCAATGGCAGCCATCGTCCAGCCGGCATTGGGACTCGCCGTCCTGGCGTGGTCACTGAAAGCCACCCTGGAAGCTCGAACCCCCTTACCCGATAAGAAACTGGCTAAAATCAGGCATAACGCCGCCAGTCTGGCCGGAATAAAATTAAGCACATCATCCAGCCGGGCGGCGAACTTGCCTGAATACTCGTACTTCCCGTGATAGCCTATCATCGCATCCAGAGTATTGACCACCCGGTAAGCAACAGCCCCCGGGATACCAAAGAGCAAAAAATAGAACAGGGGGGCGACAAAGCTATCGCAGCTATTCTCCGCCACCGATTCCACCGTAGCCGATATCAGTAGAGGCTGTGACAAATCCCCGGTATCGCGGCTGACCAGTGAGCGCAGTTCGAAACGGGCTTCATCCAGCTTGTCCCTCAGCAAAAGCTTTTTAATCCTGATGGCTGCCTGGCCCAGGCCCCTCAGGGAAAAGGTGGACTTGAGCAACACAGCGCCGGCAATGACATAAGCCACCAGGCTAAGGTTCCTTAAATATAGCAAAACAAAATAGGCGACTGCACTGAACAGCCCGATAAGCAGCAGGGTCATCCCCATCCCATAGACGAACTGGACTGGAGGGCACCGGGCAGGGCTAAACTTTTCCAGAAATGAAGCTATCTTCCCCATCCAGGCTACAGGATTAATGGGATTAGGCGGCTCCCCCAGAGCCAGGTCGAGAACGATAGCTAAAAACAATATCAGTAGAACTTCCACCGCTTACTGCCTCCGCTGACTACCGCTCGGACCTGCGCTTCAGAGGATAGTATTCAGGGTTAAATCTTTCCAGACCAAGCTCGGGATTAAGCGGACACTTGATAGTCGCTCCTTCCACCACTCTCTGTGAGCAGAAATTGCATCTGCTACATTTGACAATTTTATCTATTTTATCCTCTTTTATCTTGTTGGCCCAAGCCGGGTCGGCCAGCAACTGCCGCGCCAGCGAAACAATATCCGTTTTCCCTTCCGATATAGCATCCTCTGCCACCTGCGGCGTGTAGATATTGGGGCAGAGCACCGGGACAGAGGCCACGCTTTTGATTGCCGCCGCTTCCGGCAATACTACCCCCTCATCATCGGGGAAGGTCCACTTACTGGCGCGGGGAGTCCCGGATGATAGATGGATATAATCGAGCCCGGCACCAACCAGCACCGGGACTATGGTTTTGGAATCCTCGATTGTTAGACCTCCCTCGAAATGCTCGTCGGCGCTGATGCGGTAACCGATAACCCAGTCCGTCCCCAGCACTGCCCGAGTCTTACGGATTATATTTAGCGGCAGCCTTAACCTGTTTTCCAGGCTACCACCATAATGGTCGGTCCGCGCGTTATTCGAAGGTGACAGGAACTGGGCAATCAGGTAACCATGCCCTCCGTGGACCTCTATACCATCGAATCCCGCAATCTTCGCTCTCCTGGC
The DNA here is from genome assembly GCA_016202525.1 of Chloroflexota bacterium. The sequence goes on from JACQOM010000013.1 coordinate 6,347, forward strand.
TGCCTTGACGAAATCATCCTCCAGCGCCACTATCTCCTCGGCGGTTAGGGCACGGGGCACAGGACCAACTCCGGCACCCCTGACTTCGATTTCTTTAAGACGCTTGGGAAATCTTCGAGGAAAACTGTCTTCTCTTATCATTACGGGAATAGCCGAAGGCGCCACCAGCCCATCCGGGGCACGTGATATATGGCCAACCTGCCCGAACCCCAGGCTCAACTGTATTATCGCCTTGGCACCGAAGGTATGTATCGCATCTGATAACTGCTCCATTTCGCCTACCTGTTCATCGTCCCAGAGGCCGGTGATGCGCTTGGAACTCCAGTGCCGAGTAGTCACCAGCGTGTGCTCGACTATTATCAGACCGACTCCGCCTTTTGCCCGGGCGGCATAATGAGCCAACGTCTGGTCTGTGACATAGCCATCATGGGTGCAACTCCTCGTACCCATTGGCGCCATCGCTATCCGGTTCTTAACCTCCAGAGAGCCTATTTTTACGGGTTCAAACAGCTTCTTGAATTTGTTGTCCATACTACCCTCCTCAGATTTAATACTAAATAATACCGAATACGCCGAAAAATTGCTATTTCTTAAATAGCGCCGGATAAAGGAAGCTGGCGATTTCCTCCAGGCCCTGGACAATACGAGGTCCGGAACGATTAACCAGGTCACCATCGATATTATAGACCTGGTTATTTTTCATGGCCGATATCTCCCGCCAGACAGGGTGTTTCTTAAGCTCTTCAGCCGTTGTATCGGGTAAGTAGCCATGACGAACACCGATAATAATAACCTCGGGGTCGGACCTCAGTATTTCTTCGATGCTGAACTGTACATACGGAGCCACTGTTTTGGCCGCGATATTCTTCCCGCCGGCCAGAGTTATCAGAGAATCAATAAATGAGCCGGGTCCGGCTGTCCAAGGATTATTCGGGTCAGTAACCGCGAAGGTATAAAACACTTTAACACCGGAGGCACCTTTCACCTTATTGGCAACCTGTGCTATTCTATCCTTCATGTTTTTTACAACATCTCTGGCTTTCCCCCCCGCACCGGTAACCTTGCCCAGTAACTCGATATCCTTTAAAATACCCTCGATACTTTCAGGGTTGATAACCAGGTAATTTATCTTCAGGCTATCCAGTTGTACCATAAGCTGCTTATCACTGCC
>JACQOM010000133.1 GCA_016202525.1 Chloroflexota bacterium
ACGATAAACAGGGCGGGCTGCTTATGCTGGTAACGGTAATTAACGATTGCCGCCGCCAGGTGGGTCTTGCCGCAGCCATTGACGCCCTGAAACAGCAGCCAGCCATCGGGCGTCCGGGCAAAGTCGAAGGCGATATCACAGGCTTCCTTCAGATTTTCACGTTGCTCCGGCGGCAGATTAGCCCGCTTCGGGTCGAAGCTTTCAAAGGTCATCGTTTTCTGCAGCTCGAACTCAGGAGCCCAGCCTGAGGTAAATAGCGTTTGTCCCTTCTCATCATCGGCGCTCAACTGATAGAGATTAGACGCCAGCAAACGCGTGCGGATTCTGTCTTCCAGTTCCTCGACAGGCACAATGGAAACGACTACCGTCGGCAGTTGATTACTGAAGCGATGGTTCAGCAGTTGCTCCAGTTTTTCCTTGGCCCAGGGGGTGCTGGACTGGGCGCCGAGGTCGTCCAGAATAAGCAGAGGAGCATTACGCACCTGCTCGAAGAACTCATCATAAGGCATCTCGCTATCAGGACTGAAACTGGAGCGCAGGTGGTCGAGCAAATCGGGGGCGGTGATATAAAAAGCCGGCTGGTTCCTGGCGATACGGTAGTTGGCGATTGCCGCCGCCAGATGTGTCTTGCCACAGCCACTGGGGCCGGTCAAAACCAGCCACCCTTTAGGCCCGGAGGCAAAGACTTTAGCCGCCTGGTAAGCCTGGCTAAACCGCTCCCGGTTAGCCGGATTATCGCTTTTGCCCTGAGGCGACAGATTATCGAAGGTAAAACGGGTTAGCGAACCCAGGTTACTGTAGCGCTGCAGACGGACCTGCCGCTCCTCGTCTAATTCCTGTAGCGTGCAACGGCAAGGAATCACCCGGCTGTAATCAGCCTTCCCTGAAGGCAACAAGGGATGAACGAACCTGGCGCCTTTACAGATGGGACAGACCGAATCAGGTGATGTTTCCTCGGTTTCAGCGCCGGACGATGTGTCCGTATTTGCCTTTGATATATTTGTCCGGGTCTGCTTTTTTAAAATCTCGCTGATATGTTCCATCGGTTTTACCTTCGGTCGACCAGCTTTCCAGGACCGCCGAAATATAGCTCCACTTACGTTTGCCCTGATTGACCGCCTCTTTAATGGCATCCCCAATCCAGCCTTCCGGATAAACCTTCTCCGCCTCACGCAATTCTTCGGCAATCATCGGGGTTAACATGCCGATATTCTCTTCATAAAGAGTAAAGATATCAGGTAGCGGCTCAGTGTCGACTTCAGGATAAGCCTGTCCCCCGGCTTTCAGTCCGGCGAGGGCAAGTTCCCCGTTCCGAATTTTGTCCACTGCCCGCCTGTCCGATTCAGTATTCAGAAAATAAACGTCTTCGGCTGTCCCATCTCTGGACAACGCCAAGTGGATGATTGTGCCGCGCTTGACCGCCATTGCCAGAGCATCCCTCAGTATTTCCTCAGGCGGTTTAGCGCTTCCCCTCAAGCTGCTCATCAGACTCTTATCTCCCAGAAGCTCCCGATAAGTGGTGAAACGCGGGGAACCACGCTTGGGATAGAGCGACCAAAAAATATGGAGGGTTACCTTCAACTCGGCGATATCATCGATATCCGGCAGCACGCTGCTGAAGAAAAGATTGGGTATAGGTGTAAACTGCATCCTGGCCGGAAAACCGCTGAACTGCTTCATAATAGACTCGGTTCTTCATTAGCAATATTCTCAAACTTGGCTAGTTTAGGAATAAAGCGCAGATTTACCTGTCCGATTGGACCGTTACGGTGCTTGGCAATGATAAGTTCCGCCGGCGGGGGATAAGGTTCACCGGCATGAGCCGCTTCCCACTCTGCCTGGGTGGCATAATAGATTTCATCCCGATAGATAAACATGACCACATCGGCGTCCTGCTCGATACTGCCGCTCTCCCGCAGGTCGGAAAGCTGGGGTTTGTGCGATGCCCGCCATTCCACAGCACGGCTCAACTGAGATACCGCTATCACCGGCACATTAAGGTCACGAGCCAGCGCCTTCAGAGAACGGGAGACATAGCTGATTTCCTGAACCCGGTTTTCGCCACCCCTGCCCTCCCCCTGCATCAGTTGCAGGTAGTCAACGATAATGAGGTTGACACCACGCTCATAGTGCAACCGGCGCACCTTACTGCGCATTTCTACCACCCGCAGTTGCGGAGAATCATCGATATAGATTGGCGCCTCGGAAAGAACACCGGTAGCGTCCATGACCCTCTTTTCATCCGCTTCCGTATGCAGTCCAAGACGAATCTGCCTCAAATTGACCCCGGCTTCACTGGACAGCAAACGCAGTACCAGTGACTCCTGTGCCATTTCCAGGCTGAAGATAGCCACGCAGGCCCCCTGCTCCACCGCAGCATTGCGGGCAATGTTAAGCGCCAGGCTGGTCTTGCCCATGCTTGGTCGGCCAGCCACGATGAGCAGGTCGGCAGGCTGCAATCCACCCAGAAATTCGTCCATTCCATTGAAGCCTGATGACACATGGGTAATCGACCCGGCATGGCCGGCTGCCTCCTGAGAAGGTGGAGTTTCGAAATACCTGTCCAGCACCTGGCGGATATGAGCAAAGTCCCGGGGGCTCTGTCCATGACGCAGCCGGAACAGGACATCCTCCGCCTTATTCAAACTGGTATCGACATCGGGCTCCGATTGATAGCCGATAGTCTCGATTTGACGTGCCGCATCGATCAAACGGCGGCTGATAGCCAGGCGATAAACAATCTGCGCATAGTTTTCAATATCCAGCGAGGTCGGCACCATTGATACCAGATGGCTTAAATAAGCCGCCCCTCCGCACGCCTCCAGCTTGTTCTGCCGGCCCAGTTCCTGAGCCACTGTAATCTGGTTTATCGCCTCATTACGCTGGTAAAGCGATAGACATGCCCCATAGAGCCACTGGTTCGGCTCATGGTAAAAGTCCGCTTGCTGAAGGAAGGTGGCAACCTTGAAGATTGACGTCCCATCTATCAGCAGGGAACCGATAACAGCTTCCTCAGCGTCAATATCATGTGGTGGCAATTTTTCGCCAGGCACCAATCCGCCTCCCTTTTAGACCGTGTCCGAATACGTCTTAGTCAGTCTTTCCGCTGACCGTAACCTTAATCTTGGGGACGATATCTTTAGCCAGTCTAATCTCTACCTCATAGCTGCCGACCTGATGAATCAATTCGCCCAGCTCAATCTTTCTCTTGTCAATCGATAAGCCCGTAGTCTTCTCCAGTTCGGCGGCAATATCGGCTGTCGTGATTGAACCATATAAGCGGTCCTTAGTACCAGCTTTGGCTTCCAGAGTAATCTCTTTCCCATTGAGCTGATTGGCCAGCTCGACTAGCTCGGCTTCAGTCTGAGCTTGACTGCGGGCTTTCGCCTTAAGCCGCTCGCCAAGCCTGCTTACATTATGAGGTTCAGCCAATAAGGCTAACTTCCGGGGCAGCAGAAAATTCCGGCCATAGCCGTCAGCCACTTC
>JACQOM010000141.1 GCA_016202525.1 Chloroflexota bacterium
GGCTAGCCGTGGTCGAGCAGAAGGAGGATACCTGCGAAAATTATGCCAGCCTTATTACCATCGCTGTTACTACTAGCACCGGCGTGACTACTATCGCCATAACCGTCATGCGCGGCGAAACGCATATTGTGCGGGTCAACGACTACTGGATTGATATTGTCCCTACCGGGGGTTATTTCCTCTTTAGCGACCATCTTGACCAACCGGGTCTTATCGGAGCGGTGGGCAAGATAACCGGTGATGCCAATATCAACATTAGTTCGATGCACCTCGGCCGTCTCAAGCCCAGGGGGCAGGCGTTAATGATACTGGCTCTCGATGAGCCTTTACCGGAGAAAGCGCAGCAGCAAATACAGTCTATCACCGGTATCCATACCGTCAAGCTGGTAAGATTATAATTTTAAGCTGATGGATACCGGGTCCGACTCTGTCTACTAAAGATAATCTAAAAAATAGTAAGGAGGCTGCCATGGAAATCGACTACAAAAAAGAAGGGAAGATTGCTATCTTTACGCTCAACCGGCCTGATGCCATGAATTCGTTTAGCGTTAAGTTGTTAAAGGAACTCTATGCGGCGATGGTCGATTTCCGGGACGACCCGGATTTATGGGTCGGTATCGTTACCGGTGCTGGCGACAAATCTTTTTCAGCCGGCGCCGATATCAAAGAGCTGTTTCCCTACTGGAAAGAGCATAAGGCTGACCCATGGTCGGTGCCGCTGGCGCCGATGCACCGTTTCGAGCTATACAAACCGCTGGTGGCGGCTATTAATGGCTATGCGCTGGCCGGCGGTATGGAGCTGGCGCTGGCCTGTGATATCAGAATCGCCTCGGAGACGGCGCGCTTCGGGCAGACTGAGGTACGCTGGGGGGTATTACCGGCAGCCGGGGCTACATGGAAACTGCCCAGGACGATACCGTGGTGTAAAGCGGCTGAGATGAATCTGATGGGCAGAATGATTGATGCTCAGGAAGCCTACCGCCTGGGACTGGTCAATAAAGTCGTTCCCCAGGCAGAGGTGATGCCGACAGCCAGGCAATGGGCTGAGGAACTCTGTCAGATGGCACCTCTTGCTGTCAGAGCGGCCAAGGAAGCCATGCTCCGGGGTACGACTTTGGACAAGGAAGAAGGTGCGCGGCTTGAACACGCCCTGTTTACTTATTGTCTGGAGACTCAGGACCTGGCTGAAGGCAGGGCGGCTTTTATCGAGAAGCGGAAGCCTGTCTGGAAAGCCAAGTAATAAGAACTTTGTGCTCGATTTAAAACAGGAAGGAGATTTAAGCCGATGGTTGATAAATTAAAGGGAAGAGTAGCGGCTGTTACCGGTTCCGGGCAGGGTATCGGGCGGGCTATTGCCGTAGCTCTGGCTAAAGAAGGTGCCAAAGTAATCACCAATAACCGCCGTGCCGGTACCGCCGGTGGCGATGCCGAGACTACAGCCAAACAAATCAGGGATATGGGGGGGAAGGCAGCGCCCTTCTATGGCGATGTGGCTAATTTTGAAGAGGCACGCCAGATGGTGCAGAAAGCCGTTGCCGAGTTCGGCCGGCTGGATATCGTCGTTAATAACGCCGGTGCTGACGCCGCTCACATGGTCTGGAACATGACGGAAGAGGAATGGGACAGGTCGGTAGATTCCTACCTGAAGGGTAGTTTCAACTGCATCCGGCATGCCTGTGTTTTGATGCGAGAGCAAAAATGGGGACGGATTATCAATACGACCTCCGTGGAGCGGCTGGGGGCTATGGGGCACTGCAATTATGTGTCGGCCAAGGCGGGGGTAGTCGGTTTGACCAGAGCCATTGCCCGGGAGCTGGGCAGGTATAGTGTGACCTGTAATGCTTATGCTCCTCTGGTAGCTACGCGGTTTACGCTGAGCGATGATGCCGTGGCCGGTTTCAAAAAGCGCTATGAAGCAGGATTGATAACCAAAGCGCAACTGGACGAGTATATTAACCTGGACCCGCCGGAGACTGTGGGCCCGTTTATTGCTTACCTGTGTACTGAAGAGGCAGGCGATATCAACGGACAGGTGTTCGATGTCACCAAGGGCAACATCGCGATTTACTCGGAGCCGGTGAGAGTGAAGACCATACCCAGAAAAGACGGTCTCTGGACGGTGGAAGAGCTGATAAAACTGGTGCCTGAGAAGTTGCTGAAGGGCTACAAAAATCCGGCGCCACCCCAGCCGGCTTAGTGAAAAGAATCTGTAAGAACCTGACCTGAAAGAGTCTGTGCCGGAGCTTTTAATCGTCATTGCGAGACCATCCCGACTTTATCGGGAGGCGAAGCAATCCGTGTGGCGGGGAAGTGATACCTACTCCTCCCAGATTGCCACGTCGCTGAGATTACACTGAGCGAAGCGAATGTGCTCCTCGCACTGACAGTGGAGGAAGGAGAGGGGGATACAGGGGGTGAGGTTCATAAGATTACCTCACACCAGCCGGTTGACAATCAGCCCGGATGGCAACTTGGGATAAAAATAGGTTGACTTCCGTGGCATCTTGTCGCCGATATCGGCGATGGCTTTAATCGTTGTCGGCTTGACCGGACTCAGCAGCAAAGCTATCTGGTACTCCTGGGCTGATACCCTCTTTATCGCATCCTGCCGGTCATAGCTGTAGGCCAGGCTTGTTGCCTCTTTCTCGCTGCTCAGTCCCAGCAGTTTTTCCAGAATGATGTGGTCGACAATGCTGACATCCAGCTTCTTGTACAGCTCCGAATGGAAGTGAGGCATCATCTGGCTGGCGGCCGCCGGATTGCTTAATTTCAGCAGGAAAAGGCGGTCGGGCGCCAGACCGAAAAGGACTAACCTGGTCTCATTCGTGTCCGTGGGTAAGCTGTCAATCTGCTGCCAGACGCCAGGCTTGCTCAACGGCAGCTCCTCTACTTTGAAGAAAAGCTGCAGCTTGGACATCAATCCGCTGAGGGCTGGTTTGGAGATACCGCGGACCAGCCGGTGCGGGGGTAGAATGATGAGTCCCGGGTCAGCGAAGTCCACCAGCGTCATCATAACAAAGTTAAAGCCCTCTTGCCCGGAAGCAGTTGGCAAAGAAGCGCGCCTCTCGCGCTGGTAAGTAAGGGCGCTTTCGTAGCGGTGGTGCCCGTCGGCAATATAGAGGGGCTCTTCAATCAGATGGCTGATGATATGGTCGACTACCTCATGCCTGGTGATAGCCCAGATGACATGCTTTTCTCCATCGACGCTCTTCAGGCTGATGAGGGGTTTGTTCCGTGCCTCGGCGGCCAGGATTGCAGTGATTTGCTGCCCGTGGTCGTCATATATCGCCAGAATCGGGCTGGTATTAGCCTGTAACGCCCGTAGCAGGCTTAACCGGTCGCTCTTGGGGTTAGAAGTTGTGCCTTCATGGGGGCGAACCACCTTTGTTTCCCATTCTTCTATCTTGACACGGGCGATGATGCCCCGGCGTTTGTATTCTTTCCTCTGATATCGGAAATACTGGTCGTGGAGATAGATAGCTGGAGTGTCATCGGTCTCGAGGACGCCCTGTTTGAGCCACTGCTCCATGGTGGCGGCAGCGCGCGTGTATTTGTTATCTGTGGCGGTGTCCTGTGGCAGTTCACGTGTATATTCCAGCCGGACAAAGTTAAATTCGCTCTTCAGATAAAGTTCTTGCTGCTGTTGCGGGCTGATAATGTCATACGGGGGGCAGATGACCGCCGCCCAGTCCTTGATTAGAGACTTGTTGTAATGGATACCCCGGAAAGGGCGAATTTCAGCCACGTTTGTCTGGTCCTTTCTCGTTTTACTGCCGCCCGTAGTTTACCCTATGCTGCAAGTTGGCGCAAGAGAGTTAGTAGACACACCGTATGTTATAATATTCCCAAATCATATGGATGATTTAACCAGAGCCAAAGAGAGAATCGAGCAGCTAAAAACTCAAATCAACTATCACAACTATCGCTATTATGTTCTCGATAACCCTGAAATCAGCGATGTTGAGTATGACGGTTTGATGAGAGAGTTGAAGTGGCTCGAGGAGCAATACCCTGAGCTGCTGACTCCGGACTCGCCCACTCAGCGGGTCGGCGCCGAACCTGTAGCTGCCTTCGGCGTGGTGGAACATCCTCTGCCATTGCTGTCACTGGGCAACGTCTTCTCCAAAGACGAGTTGTTGGCTTGGCATGCCCGCACCGCAAGGCTGTTGGGTAAGGAGCAGTTCGACCTGGTTGCCGAGCATAAAATCGATGGTCTGGCGGTGGCCTTGACCTATGTCGATGGTCGTCTGGCCAGCGGGGCCACCCGCGGAGATGGTTTTCGTGGTGAAAATATAACCCAGAACCTGCGCACGGTCAGGAGCATTCCCCTGTCCGTGGCTAACGATGCGCCGCCCCGCTTCGAGGTGCGGGGTGAGGTCTATCTGCCCAAGACGGGCTTTCATAAGCTAAACCAGGAAAGGGAGGCTGAAGGCTTGCCCCTGTTTGCTAATCCCAGGAACGCCGCCGCCGGCTCGGTGCGCCAGCTCGACCCGCGTATTACCGCCCGGCGGGCGCTGGATATTTATGTCTATGCTCTGGGCTATGCCGAGGGTAAAGCGATGCCGGAAACCCACTGGGAAACCATGCAGTATCTGAAGTCGCTCGGTTTCAAGATAAACCCGAATAATGCCCTGCTCAGCAGCATCGACCAGGCTGAGGAGTATTACCGTATCTGGGTGGAGCGGAGGGAGAGCCTGCCCTATGAGGCTGACGGCATCGTGGTCAAAACGAATTCATTGGCTCTGCAGGCACAGCTTGGTAACATCGGCCATGAGCCGAGGTGGGCGATTGCTTACAAGTTCCCGGCTACCCAGGCTACCACTCAGCTAAGAGAAATCAGGATTAGCGTCGGCCGGACGGGCACACTGAACCCTTACGCCGTCCTGGAGCCAATAGCCGTCGGCGGGGTAACTATCAGGCAGGCAGCCCTGCATAATGAGGACGACATCCGGCGCAAGGATATCCGTGAGGGCGACCGGGTTTTGGTTCAACGTGCCGGAGAAGTGATTCCGGAGGTGGTCGAGGCAACTCCCGAAAGCAAGGAGAACCCCGCCCGGGGCAAAGAATTTAGCCTGCTGGAGAAGCTGAGAGAGATTTCCAGGGAGAAGTGGGGGAAAGACCAGCCGCTGTGTCCGCAGTGTGGGACTGAGGTTTTCCGGCCTGAAGGCGAGGTGATGTATTACTGCACTAATGCTGCCTGCCCGGCTCAGGTCCTGGCACGACTGGAACTCTTTACTTCTCGCGGTGCTATGGATATCCGCGGGATTGGCGAATCGATGGCGGCGACTCTGCTGAAAGAGGGACTGGTCAAGGATGCCGCCGATTTATATTATCTTAAAGACAAAAAAGAACAACTGCTGGAGCTGGAGAGAATGGCGGAGAAGAGCGTGACTAATATCCTGAATGCCATTGAGAAGAGCAAAGATAGGCCGCTAGCTCGCATTATTTACGCCCTCGGCATACGCCATATCGGGGAACAGATGGCGCAGCTTCTGGCGGAACACTTCAGCAGTATCGATAAACTGGTAAATGCCTCTAAAGAAGAGCTGACGGCTATCCCCGGCGTCGGTGATAAGATTGCCGAGAGCGTCGTTATTTTCTTCCGGCAGGCAAAGAACCGTGATTTTATTAGAAAGCTGAGGGAGGCTGGAGTTAAACTGGAAGAGGAGATGGGCAAGCCTGCCGAATTGCCTCTGGCCGGGCAGGAGTTTGTCGTCACCGGCCGCCTTGAAACCTTGAGCCGGCAGCAAGCCGAGGACAGGATAAAAGCCCTGGGCGGTAGCGCCAAGGATAATGTTACCCGCAGCACTACCTATCTGGTAGTCGGCGCCGACCCCGGTTCCAAGCTGGCCCGCGCTCAAGAGCTGGGCACCAAACAGCTTACTGAAGAGGAGTTCTTACGACTGATTGGAGAATAAACAGATGCCAAAAGATGATAGACAAGTCCCACACCCCGGGGGAGACCAAAAATTCTGGCGGGATGAAATGGTAAAAAGGTACGAATATCAGCAGAGCTTGGTCTCGGAGAAAAAAGAGGAACTTCTGGCTAATATCGCCAGAATAATCAATTACTTCTGCGAAGCATATTCGATAGATGTACCTAGAATACTTGATATCGGCTCTGGTCCCGGAACTCCCACGACTTTATGCATGTACATCTTGGACAAAGTTCCAAAGAGCGTTGTAGTAGGCATTGACTCGTCTGAGCAGATGGCTGAACTTGCTAACGATAATCTTGTCCCAAAATACGGCCATCGATTTTCTGGAGTTATCAGCGATTTTAATTCTGAACGCTTCTGGATGGCGGACATTAACAAGAAATATGATTTCATCACATCATCTGGTGCGCTGCATTACTTATCAGACCAAAGGATGGTTCCATTTCTGAAGGAAATTCTTGACCATCTTGAAGATAGAGGTGCGCTTATAGCTTGCATAGGGAATCGCTCTATGTTTTCACAAATCTCCGAGATGGAGGATGTCTTTCGTATTGAGTTTACCTATGACCAGCTTGAAAAAGATAAGCGCCCCAAAAACTTTCAGGAGTTTAGAAGAAGATTCGAAGAGACGGACAGAAAAGCAAACATTAACTGGCATAGTCACGATGAATGGTTGTTGGCAATGAAAAGTGCCGGCTTCAAAGAAGCCGATATTGTCTGGAATCTATGGGTAAGAAGTATATTCGTAGCTCTAAAATAACCTTTCTAGGAGGGCGAAGTTAAATCGACGGCTTGAATCTAATCGTAGGTCTGGGTAATCCGGGGCGGAGTTATGCCAATAACCGGCATAACCTGGGGTTCATGTGCCTGAGCTATTTCGCCAAAAAGCACGGCCTGAGTTTCGATAAGAAGCAGGGGCAGGCCAGGACCGCTTCAGGCGAGGTCGCTGGCCATAAAGTGATATTGGCTCGCCCCCAGACCTACATGAATGCTAGTGGAGAAGCCGTGAGCTATTTGGTCAGGAAGTACAAAGTTAGCCTTGAAGACCTGATTGTCGTCCATGATGACCTCGACCTGCCCGTCGGCAAAATCCGTATTCGTCGGGGCGGTAGTGCGGCCGGACACAAAGGGATTAAGTCTATCATTGCTGACTTGGGCAGTCCGGACTTTGTCCGCATCCGGGTGGGTATCGGGCAGTCGGGTGACAGTCGACTCAATGAAAATGACGTTATCGATTATGTCCTCGGCGGTTTTTCCGAGGAAGAGAA
>JACQOM010000142.1 GCA_016202525.1 Chloroflexota bacterium
AAACAGGCGTAATGATGCACCTGGTAACCCCCGAGCTGGACAGAGGCCCCGTGGTAACCTACTGCACCTTTTCCATTAGAGGCAAACCATTCGATAACTATTGGAGTAAGCTCGAAGAACTGTCCGGAGACGACCCCCGGTGGCGTAAGGCTAGGAATTCTCTATTCGAACTCATCCGCGAGCACGGACTGGCCCGCGAATTTCCCTTGATAATAGCCACCATCAAGGCTTTCAGCCAGGGTAAAATCAAGATAGCAGGCAGCAAAGCCATCGATGCTGCCGGTAGACCGATTAACGCGTATGACCTGACCGACGAGATAGATAAGGTGGTAAAATAAGAGAGCCGAAGCATTGCCATTCCGTGCTTGACACGGAATCCAGGAGGGGTGACAACGCCAGAGTCCCGCTGGAGTTTACCCCGTACTACGATACGGGCGGGAATGACAGGATTACTTGGTGAACGGTGCTTTCGGACAGTATATGGTTAAGGGGGTGAGCTAAATCGCCAATTTTATCGCCTTCGACCTTGAGGGGCCGCTATCGCCTCAAGACAACGCCTACGACCTGATGAAGCTATTCCCCAATGGCGACAGGGTCTTTGAGGTTATCAGCCGCTATGACGACCTGCTGACACTGGAGGGAAGGCAAGACTACGAGCCGGGCGATACCCTGGCTCTTATTGTCCCCTTCCTTATCCTCCACAATATTACGCAGGCTGATATTACCAGCCTGGCCGGCAAAGCCAGCTTGACCGGTGGCGCCAACAAGCTGATGTCCTGGCTGGAGTCCAGCGGCTGGAAGGTATTCTGCATCACCACCACTTACGAGCAATACGCCATCCATATCACCCACAAGCTGGGCGTCTTCGCCCATAACGTCGCCTGCACACCGTTCCCGCTGGACAAGCTCCGTCTCACATCGGGTAAAGAGGACGCCGAGCTATTCCGGCAGGCTGAGGCAGAAATACTGGCCCTGCGCCCGGTAGTCGACGATGACCGGATTAAACAGAAGCTGGACGATTTCTTCTGGAACAAACTTCTGGCCACGGACCTGGGGAGAGCAATTAAAGAGGTAAAGCCAGTCGGTGGACGGCGCAAGCTGACCGCCCTGAACCGATTTGCCGAGACACAGCAGCAGCCCTTATCCAAGTGGGTAGTAGTCGGCGACAGCATTACCGATTCCAGAATGCTCCAGGCCGTAGAGCAGGCCGGCGGACTGGCCGTTGCCTTTAACGCCAATGAGTATGCCCTGCCCTACGCCACGATAGGGCTGGCTTCGACACTCATCAGCGACCTCACCGAAATACTTCAGTCCTGGCAGAAGGGCCAGCGCAAAGGGGTAGAAAAAACAGTACGGGAAAAAGAAAGGGCCGGAGGCAAAGAGGATAGGAATTACTTCCACTGGCTCTCCGGCAGAAAAGATATTGCTGAGGTTATCGAGACTCATAAGAGAATACGGCGGCTGGTCAGAGAGGAAGCAGGGAAGCTGGGATAAGGCAGCAAATAAATACAAATGAAATCTTTTATAGTAGAGTTTTGGGCGAAGATATTTGACATACTGGGGTGGATATCACTATTTCGGATAATCCGCTGGTTATTCGACAAGATTAACAATCTACATAAGTTTTTTTACAGCTATGGTTTCGTAGAGTTATGGGTTTTGACACACTTATCGCTCTCAGCCATTTTCCTATCAACATGGCCAGCCATTGGTACCGTTGTTTACGGGGCGTTCCGAGTTTTTGAACTTATTGTTTACCAAGTAAACGTGTTACTATTTGATGAGTATAGAGCAAAAAAGACAGAATACATTAAAAGAAAAACGGGAGAAATCTATACTAGTCCTTATGCTCTTCGAGGCTATCGCCGAATTCTTATTCTTGCGACGCTTAACTATGTAGAAATAATATTTTGGTTTGCTCTTTTCTACTACAAATTAAGTTGGGCATTTGATACCCACGAAGCCTCACTCAATTCCTTTTTCAATACTTTGCACTTTAGTCTTATTACAATGACAGGGTTTGGCTCGACTCCCATATATCCTATAAAAACGTTGGGCTATGCTCTAACATCCATCAACATGGCAATAGGATTGTTCATGGCACTGCTAATTCTTGCTAGATTTATATCTTTCTTGCCAAAACCCAAAACGATGGATGAGTTTGAAAGGTGAAAAATTTACCGTAATTAAGGGGGATAGGATTCAGGTGAATAATATTAAAGTGGTCGGGCTGGGAGCATTGAATATCGACCACATCTATCAGGTCGAGCGCATCCTGGGAGATGGAGAGATAGCCGAGCGCACCCCTGGGCATGGTTATGAAGAATCAGAACAGAAATTTTTGGGCGACTTCCCCGGCGGTTCGGCAGCTAATACCATCTATGGCCTGGCTAAGCTGGGAGTGCAGACAGGCTTTGTCGGCGCTGTCGGGGATGACGCCGAAGGCAAAATACTGCTGCAGGATTTTCAAAAAGCAGGCGCAGATACCAGTCAAATCAAGGTAAAACCAAAGGCAAAGACAGGTTCAGCAAGATGTCTCAGCGATAAGCTCAACTTCCGCTCTATCCACATTACCCCCGGCGCTAACAGCCAGCTAACTCTGGACGATATAGACCCGGCCTATATAAACCGGGCAGAGATGGTGCACATATCTTCCTTCGTCGCCGAGAGACAGTTCAAATTATTGCTGGAGCTTATCGAAAGGCTGGAACCGTCGGTTAAAGTCAGCTTTTCGCCGGGAGCATTGTACGCCGCCAAAGGACTCCATGCCCTGACCCCAATACTGGCCAGGACCCATGTACTCTTCATCAACGAGAGTGAAATGAGACAACTGACCGGCGGGAATTTCGATAGCGGCGCCAGGCGTTGCCTTGACCTGGGCTGCCACATTGTTGTCGTTACCCTGGGACAAGGCACCAGCTATAAAAATAAAATAGCAACCAGCTACATCAGGACCGTTGATGAGGAATACATAATCGAACCCGGCGACAAAAGCGCGATACCGGCGGCAGACACCATCGGAGCCGGCGATGCCTTTGCGGCTGGATTTCTCTACGGCTTGCTCAAGGGAAAACCACTGGAAGAATGCGGTCACCTGGGAGACATCGTCGCCCGGTTTTCCATCACCAAAACAGGCGCCAGGGCAGGACTACCCACCATCAGTGAACTGTCCCGGCGCTATCAGGAGCTTCACAACAAGGAGCTATAACTATTTCTTCTTGGTCTCTTCCTTCACCGGTTTGGTCAGTACTTCGTCGATAATCCCGTACTCCACCGCCTGCTGAGCATTAAGATAAAAATCGCGGTCGGTATCATGAGTTATTCTTTCGGCTGATTGTCCGGTGTGCTTAACCAGAATGTCACGGAGTATTTCCTGCTCCCGCAGAATCTCGCGGGCAGCGATTTGTATATCGGACACCTGCCCCTGAACACCGCCATGCGCCTGGTGCATGTGGATAGTAGAGTTGGGTAGAGCATAGCGTTTGCCCTTGGCACCGGAACAGAGCAATACCGTCGCCATACTGGCCGTCATACCCACACAGATGGTGGACACCGGCGCCCGTATCAGCTGCATGGTGTCATAAATGGCCAGACCGGAGTTGATAACACCGCCCGGGCTCTGAATATACATGCTGATATCCTTGTCCGGGTCCTCTCGCTCCAGATAAAGAAGCTGAGCAATTATAGTATTGGCCACCGCATCGGCAATCGGCGTGAACAGCATGATTATTCGCTCTTTTAACAGCAGAGAGTATATATCCCAGAACCTCTCGCCCCTTGGTCCGCTCTCAACTACCCCGGGTATTACATTCATCGGATTATTCATTTTTCTTCTTTTGCCTCCTTCTTCTTTTTTGTTTTAGTTTTCTTAGAATCTTCGGTTGTTTCCGCTGGTTGTTGTTTGGTAGCTTCGGCTATTTCCGCCAGCTTCTGCACCGTTTTCCGGACAATCAATGTCTGCTTAATCGAATTACGCGCCTGGGCGCTATTGAGCATTTTGCCCACTTCTTCTTTATCGCCGGTAGAACTCTGTGTCAAGCTGGCAATCTCAGTATCTATCTCGGCATCACTTACTTCAATTTTAGCCTCTTCGGCGATTTTACTCAAGACCAAAGAGCGGGCAATCCGTTTTGTAGCCAGGGGCCGCAGCTCCTCATGCAAATCCTCCTCCGTTTTCTTGATGCGGCTAAGGTACTGCTCCAGTCCCTGGCTGCCACCCTGAAACTGCTGGTCGAGAACACGGTGAATCTCTGCCTCCACCAGAATCGGGGGGAACTCCACCTCAGCCTTATCCACCACGGCATCGATGACCCGTTCTTCAAAATCTACCCTTGCCCTTTCCTTAGCCCTGAGTTTCATTTCAGCCGTCACCTTTTCACGAAGTTGCGCCACAGTCTTGAAATCAGCGTTCACCTGCTGGGCAAACTCGTCATTTACCTCGGGGAGTGCCTCCTGTTTTATCTCGGTTAATTTCACCTTAAACTGCGCCTCTTTACCGGCCAGGTCCTGATTGGAATGGTCGGCGGGAAACTGAAGGTTGAATTCTTTCTCCTCATTAGTTTTCATCCCGGCCAGTTGCTCGGCAAAGCCAGGCGCCGGAAATTTCAGGTCGTGAAGCACCTGGTATTGGGCTGCCTTCTGGTTCACAAAGGGCTTATCTTCGATAGTGCTTTCGATATCGAAAATCACCAGGTCATTAAAGTCCACCGCCCGCTCCGCCACCGGCTCCCAGGTAGCGTTTTGATGGCGCAGTTGTTCGATTACCGCATCGACATCACTATCCTCGGTGGCTTTTACCTCTTCGGGAGCAACCTCAATCTGCTGGTAATCGCCCAGCTTAATCTCCGGCTCTAACGGCACCTTAGCCTTAAATATCAGCGGTTCAGTTTGAGCGACTTCAATCATTGGCTGAGCAATAGCTGCAATTTGTTGTTCCTTAATGGCCTGCTGATAAGCTTTCGGCAGTAGGCTATTCAACGCTTCTTCGAACAGGCTCTCTTTACCGATATGGCGTTCCAGCACTGCCCTGGGCGCCTTGCCAACACGGAACCCGGGGACTTTCACCCTCTTCACCAGACGGCTATAGGCTTCTCCCAGAGATTCCTCCACCTCCGCCGGCTCCATCTCGATGGTCAGGAATGCCTCACGATGCTCGACTTTCTCGTTAGTTACCTTCACTATCCCTCCGTTCAGTTAACCCGTGCTTGTCCCGATAATATTTCAGAAACCCGCCGATGCTCATCGGCGCATCATGCTTGGCCATGTATTCATATACCAGTGGCCACTTCTCTTTGATTGGTTCCAGGGTATCATAAGCCTGCGCCATTAACCTCTCTTCCGCCTCATTAAACCGGTGGTATCTTAACGCTTGACCGGCTATATCATCCCAGAGATTGAGCGTATCCAGCGCCCACTGCAGTTTTTGCTTGGCATCGGTAGCCATATCAAAATGGGCATAATAAATCCGTGATGCCTGCAACTCCATCAGCTTTCTAACCGTTGCCCGCGACGACTCCAAATCAAAGCTGGGCGGAGCATTGACCATAATCAGCGCCTTGTGGTCGCCGACACAGATGCCGGCAGCATCTCCGGTAAATAAACCGTTATCGCGGCTTTCGTAAACGCACAGCTCATGGGGAGCATGCCCAGGGGCATCGATAATCCGCAAAGTCTGCCGCTCACCCAGCTTGATAGTATCACCCTCATATACTGATTTTACTCGTTCTGCGGCGATGGGCACAACCTCGGTCTGTTTTACCATGCCCTCGTCGACCCTGTCTTGAGCCGCCAGCGCGCTGCTGACCAACCTCGTCGGGTCTATCAGGTGCCTTGCCCCGCGATGGTGGACTACCGCCTGGGCTTTGGGCATATTCCTGATAAGAAACCCGGCCCCTCCGGCATGGTCCAGGTGGATATGGGTAACGATTAAATAGTCGATATCACCGGGGCTGACACCCGCCTCTTTAATCCCTTCCAGAACAACATTAGCTGAAGGGGTCGGTCCGGTATCAATCAAAGCCTTCTTTTCCTCATTAATCAGATAAACGCTGCCGAACTCCGGGATAGAATATAAATTGTCGTCAATCATGTAGATGTTCTCAGCCACTTCCTTAACAACCAAGGGTCAGTCCTCCCGTAGCCGCAAGTGCAACTCAGCCAGTTGTTCCTCGGTAACCGGCGCCGGAGCATTAAAGGTCAAATCGACAGCGTTCTGGTTCTTGGGGAAAGCAATCACCTCACGGATAGTGTCCTCCCCTGCCAGCAGCATCACTAAACGGTCGATGCCTAGAGCGATGCCGCCATGAGGCGGCGCCCCGTAGTCGAAAGCCTCCAGCAGATGCCCGAAAAGTTCATCGACCTCTGACCCCTGATAACCCAGCAGTCCGAAAACCTTCCTCTGCATGGCGCTGGTGTGAATCCTGATGCTGCCGCCGCCAATCTCAAAGCCGTTGCAGACAACATCATAATGCCTGCCCCTCACTATCTCCGGCGTGGAATCCAGTAACGGCGCATCTTCAGGGCGAGGAGCTGTAAACGGGTGGTGCATCGATTCCCACCGCCCCTTCTTCTCGCCTTCTTTTAACAGTGGAAAATCGACAACAAAGGCGAAGCTGAGCGCTGCCGGGTCAGCCAGCTTGAGCTGACGTCCCATCTCCCGCCGTAGCTCGCCGAGCACACTGGCAACCAGCTCAGGTTTACCGGCGACGATGAGCAGTAGGTCGCCCATATTGGCGACCAGGCGAGCGGCCATTTTTTTGACCTGCTCCAGGGTCAGGAACTTTGACGCCACCGACTTCACCATTTCCATAGTTAAATCTTCCCGCCGTCCAGCCGAGCTACCCAGCCCGATGGTCAATAAACCGGCAGCGCCAAGACTCTGCACCAGTTTGTTCAGTTCGTTAAGCTGGCTGCGGCTATAGTCAGCCCCACCGGGAATAGAGATACCCTTGACCCTGCCTCCGGCAGCCACAGCCGAGCGAAAAACGGCAAAATCAGTCTGCGCAGCAATATCGGAAATGTCTCCAATCTCCAGTCCGAAACGCAAATCAGGCTTGTCCGAACCGTATCGCTCCATAGCATCAACATATTTCAGACGTAGGAAAGGCCTGGACAACTTCATTTCCGGCTTGACCAACGCCATCATCGAGACAAAAAGCTCTTCAATTAGGCAAAGAATATCTTCCTCTTCAACGAAACTCATTTCCAGATCGAGCTGAGTGAATTCGGGCTGGCGGTCGGCACGGGTATCTTCATCCCGAAAACAGCGGGCTATCTGAAAGTATTTGCCGATACCGGCGACCATCAGTAACTGCTTGAGCTGCTGCGGTGACTGGGGCAGAGCGTAGAATTTACCGGGATAGAGACGGCTCGGCACCAGATAATCGCGGGCGCCCTCAGGGGTGCTCTTAAGCAGGATGGGGGTTTCGACCTCGATAAAATCTCTGGCATCCAGGAAATCGCGGATAAATTTTGTTACCCGGTAGCGCAGGAGCAGATTTTTCTGCATGCGGGGCCGGCGCAGGTCGAGGTAGCGGTACTTGAGACGAAGACTCTCATCCACTTCAACTTCCTCATTGATATAGAAAGGCGGAGTCTTGGCCGCACTGAGTATCTCTGCATTTTGAGCCAGGACTTCAATCTCACCGGTCGGCAGTTTCAGATTCTCGGTGCCCGGCGGACGCAGACTGATTTTCCCGCTAACCCTGACGACATACTCGCTGCGCATTTCATTGGCTATTTGATGGCATGCCTGAGACGTTTCCGGATTAAATACCACCTGAACGATACCTTCCCGGTCACGCAGGTCGATAAAGATGAGGCCCCCGTGGTCACGCCGGCGGTCTACCCAACCCGCCAGGGTCACCTCAGCGCCAACAT
>JACQOM010000136.1 GCA_016202525.1 Chloroflexota bacterium
GCTCTGGAGCCAGCACCATAAAGGTCACGCCGAACAGGGTATCGGGGCGGGTGGTAAATACCCGGATTTCTTTGGCTTCCACGCCGGGGTGGTCGAGAGCGAAGGAGATATCGGCGCCGGTGCTCTTACCCACCCAATTCCGCTGCATTATCTTTATCCGCTCAGGCCAATCGATGTTCTCATGCTTCATCAGCTCATCGGCATACCGGGTGATACGGAAGAACCACTGCTCACGGTCTTGACGGGTAACCGCCGTCCCGCAACGCTCGCAGAGGCCGTTGACCACCTGTTCGTTAGCCAGCACTGTCTGGCAACTGGGGCACCAGTTAACCGGAGCCTTGTTCTGATAGGCTAGGCCTTTCTGGTACAGCTTCAAAAAGAACCACTGCGTCCACTTATAGTACTCGGGCAGGCAGGTAATTACCTCACGGCTCCAATCGTAAATAGCGCCGATACTCTTCAGTTGACGCCGCATATTCTCGATATTCTTCATCGTCCAGATAGACGGGTGGATGCCCCGCTTGATAGCGGCGTTCTCGGCGGGCAGGCCAAAGGCGTCAAAGCCGATAGGGTGCATAACATTGTAACCCCGCATCCGCTTGAATCTGGCATGAACATCAGGAGGGACTTCAGCATACCAGTGCCCGATATGCAGGTCGCCAGAGGTGTAAGGGAACATCGTCAGCGCATACCACTTGGGCTTAGTATTGTCCTCGGTAACCTCATATAGCCTGTCCGCAGCCCACTTTTGCTGCCACTTTTTTTCAATATCCTGGGGATTGTATTTGTCTAACATTTCCTTTCCTGTTCCAAAGGTGTCCGTCTTTCCGCTCAGCCGGTTTATACCGAGGATAATTGTAGCAATAAAGGTCAGGCTACGCAACAGCCTTGCTGGGGGCGTCATTTAATTGGTGATTTTGCGCTGGATAGCGACTGGTGGTATGATTGAGAATTGTCGTCGCAACTTCTGAGCTAAACGGCTTAACTAAATCTTAAATCGGAAATGGGGTAACCGGCTCCTTAATGAATTCCAATCAGAAGCGTTCGAGGGTATTTTATGGCTGGTATATTGTGGCTGCCTGCGCACTCATCACACTCTATACCGGTGGCATTGTTAACTTCGGATTTACCGCTGTTTTCGAGCCTCTAGCCAATGAATTCGGCTGGAGCTATGCCCAGATTGCTCTCGCCGCCTCGTTACGCGGGCTTGAGATGGGCTTGCTGGCTCCTTTCGTCGGACTCTTTGTCGACCGCTGGGGACCGAGAAGGCTGATATTTGCCGGTAGTATTCTCGTCTGCCTGGGCTTTTTGCTGTTGAGTCGCGTTTCCTCTTTGCTGATGTTCTACGCCTCCTTTCTCTTGATAGCCAGCGGTATGAGTACCTGCGCCGGCACCGTGCTGACGACGGCGGTAGCTAACTGGTTCCATAAGCGGGCGGGCATCGCTTCAGGCATCGTTGTTAGCGGATTTGGCATGGGTGGACTCTTAGTGCCGGTAGTAACCAGATTGATAGATGTATTTCAGTGGCGTATGGCAATGGTTATCGTCGGTCTCGGCATGCTGGTTACCGTCTTGCCATTGTCATTGCTGGTCCGTCACAAGCCAGAGCATTATGGTTTTCTGCCGGATGGAGAGGTCAGCAGCGCTGTGGAGACGGGTGATGTCCGGGCATCGGCAGCCAGTACCGAAGTCAATATCCCCGCCAGCCAGGCGCTAAGAAGCAGAGCTTTCTGGCATGTGGCACTAGCATCTTTGTGTCACGCATTCGTGGTGAACGCCATTGTGATGCATATCATGCCCTATCTAAGCAGTATCGGTATCCCCAGGACTGTCTCCAGTCTGGCTGCTCTGGTACTGCCGCTGCTGAGCATCTCCGGGCGTCTGGGCAGCGGCTGGCTCAGCGACCGGTTAGGCAGTAAAAAGGTATTCACCGCCAGCTTTATTTTGATGACGGTAGGACTGCTCCTTTTCGGAAATATTAATGCCAGTATGATGTGGCTACTGGTTCTTTTTATCGTTACCTTTAGTCTGGGGTGGGGTTGCAGCGTGACGACAAGGTTGTCCTTGCAGAGGGAGTATTTTGGCAGAGGCAGTTTTGGCGCCATTAATGGCTTTTTGTCGGGCGTAATGATGGTAGGGAACATCAGCGGCGCTCCGCTGGCGGGGTTGGCATTCGATACCTGGGGCAGCTATAGAGGTGCCTGGCTGGGTTTTGCCGCCCTTACCATTGTCGGTATGGTCCTGGCGGTTACTATGCCCTCTACTAAGAAAACTATTCGAATGCCAGACGGACCGGGAATAAAACCCCAAAAGTGACGGGATGTTACCAAACCGCGCCGCACTTTAGCGGATAATGTTCACCGCTTCCGGTTTTATTGCCTTGAGGGCATCTTCGTAGATGTAGTCTGAAAAGTTCGGAACCTGCTTTTCGGTCGTCATATTGTTACTCATCATCCAGCGAGCTTCGTCTTCCATGGCAGTAATGAGCGACTGGTCGAGGGAGAGATTGAATTGGTCCCGCGACCACGCTGACTCCACGAATGCGGCATCCAAGTTTAACCCCTTCTGCATGATGGCTTTTGCTTCAATGGGATTACGGATGGCATATTCCTCAGCCTGTGCGAGAGCCTTGAGGAACCTGCCAGTCACCTCAGGATGCTTTTTAACGAATTCTTCTGAGGAAACAATCAATCCATATATGTACTGGCTACCCTGTGCCGGCCAGACAATGGCGTTATTACCCAGACGCTTGCCGGCTAAATCAGCATACGGTTGAGCAGTAACAATCGCATCAACAACCCCCTCTGCAACAGCATTTTCCCATTCTGCCGGTGTTTTAAGGTCAACCACAGTTATATCCTGCATACTCATGCCATTCAATTCAAGGAATCTACCAAGATAGAACTCTGCTATCGTTCCGAAGGTGGTCCCAATCCTTTTCCCTTTGAGGTCTGAAGCTTTTTCAATCCCCCGGTCCTTCCGTCCAACCAGATATTGCTGCTCAATTTTAGCGGCTGCTCCAATTATACGAACTCCTGATTTCTCGAACGCCCTTCTGGCTGTTGGGAATTCCGTAACCCCTGCTACGATATCCGCTTCGCCTTTCAATACTCCATCCAGTGAGCCTACTCCGGTATCATACTTGCGTAGGGTAACATCGAGACCGTTCTGGCTAAAAATATTCTGGTCTTCGGCAATCAAGAGAAGCGCTTCTTGCTCAAACGGCGACCAGGCTACAGCTATTGAATCAACCGGCCCAGAATAACCTTGTGGGGAACAAGACAAACCAAGGGCTGATAATGGAATACCCAGGAGAACAATAAGCGTAAAGGTAACCCCGCTCAGCCGTTTAGCCATGTGACAAGTCTAGCACCCGGGTGGAAGTATGTCTACTTTACATCCAGTTTGAGCATTAGTAATATCAGTTCGGAGCTAACTGATGACAGCGCCTATCACGGTGGTAAGCCGCTCCGAATGGTCCGAGCCGATGAGGTACTTCTTACCGGTCCGGGTCGTTATCTTCACGCCGCGGTCGCCTTTAAGAAAATAGGCTTTCATCTGTCTATTAAACCTGATTCCATATCCCCCAAAGTCTCTTAGCGGTGAAAAACTGGTCGGTTCTGCTGATGCAATCTCCGATGTTTTAAGTCTGAGCAGGCGTATACCGAGCATACCCATCCTTACCGTGATTGCTTCCTTGGTGACTAACGTCCGGAACCCACCGTAAATCAGAGTAAGCGCTATTCCGACTAACGCAATGAGTACAGAAAACCAAGGGACTTCAGACCATGCCGTAGCAGCAACTATGACCATGAGCACTGGCACCGCGATAGCTAAGATTCTCGAATAAACGGGGTTTTGGACTTCCCAGTAGGCCAGTGGTTGTCCCGATTTGACTATTCTCCTGACCTCAGCCTGGACCTGGCTGACATCCTCCACAGCAAGGCTTGCTTCATAGCGGCGGTAGGGTCTCATTCTCTCCAGAATAATTGCGATGCCAGCGGCCAAACTACCTGCCCCGATGGTCAATAACCAGGGAAATCGATAGACGTAATTTGACGAAGCCAGCATATTGACATAAGTGATTTGTACCGTAGCCAGCGCCGCTATCGTAACATCGTCGAAGAGGGAAACCCAGTTGAAGGTCTTGCGTTGTTCCTGGCGTGCCCACGCTTCATCCAGTATGACGGAAAGAATGATGTACAGTATCGATATTCCAGCCTGCCATATCGTGCTCATCCAGGGTGACCCGTACCTGTCCGGCTGCCCGTTCCAGGTGAAGTGTAGGGGGGCCGGGTCTGGCAGAGGCATCGCCCTCAGCGTAAAAGCGATTCCTGCCGATAAGGCAAGGATGGACGGGATGTGGGTCCACAGCGGATGAATGAACTTCATTTTCATTTTGGTTTCTCCTTTAATTTCTCCATCTGTGCATTGACTAATTTGCGGAAATCATCGGGTGACAAACCGAGTAGAAAGGCTTCTGTTATCAGTTCCTGCAATCGCTCCCCGAGAGCTGCCGTAACCTCTTCGCTACTCGCCGGCTGGTTGCGTAATTTTGCCACTCTGGCCTGCTGCCCCAGCCTGAAGGCCAGGAGCTTCTGGTCGCGTAACATAACATAGGCGCGGCGTACCGTGTGCATGTTTATCCTGAGACTAGCCGCAAGCTCTCTCACCGAAGGCAGCTCATCCCCTGACTTCAAGGTGCCTCTCTGTATCTGTTCCTTTATTTGATTCACAATCTGAACGTATACCGGTCTGGTATCCTGTTCATTAATCGTTAAAAGCATAGTGCGTTCCTTCTATAAGACTACTGTTATAGAATATATATAACATATATCTCGATAGTTGTCAAGTGGTATAGTTATCTGCTTTGACCAAATGCCCGTTGTGTCCTACAATTGACATATGCCTTCTGGAATTCTACCCTTGTTATTGGGCAGTTTGGTTGCTCTCGGATGTCTGATTGGAGCTTTTCGGGCTTTGCGCCGCAAGCGTCTTATCGATGACGTGCCGACATCGAAAACGCAAGGTGTTTTTATCGGTTTAGTGGAACTGAAGGGGAAGGCGGAAAGTGAAATGCCGCTGACTAGCTATCTGGCAGGGACTCGTTGCGTTCAATACACGTGGCAGATAGAGGAACACTGGTCGAGGACTGTTCATGAAACCTATACTGACGCTCAAGGTCGTGTCCAGACTCGTACCCGGACGGAGAGCGGCTGGACCAGGGTAGCCGGCGGCAGCCAGTCGGTCCCGTTTTATTTGAAGGATGACACCGGCATAATCCGTGTTATCCCGGAAGGTGCCACTATTAACAACATTACCGTATTTAATGAGACCTGCTCGCCGAAGGATGATTTGTACTTCGAGAAGGGGCCTGCAACCCAGATAGCCGATTCTACCCACCGGCGGCGTTTCCATGAGACTGCGTTACCTTTGCATACTATGCTCTATGTTATGGGACAGGCTCGTGAACGGCAAGATGTCGTCGCTGCCGAAATAGCCCATGATAAGAATGCCCCTATGTTCGTGATTTCGGCGCAAACAGAGAAACAGCTTAGCCGGGGTTATGCGCTCTGGTTCTGGGTCTGGTTGATTTTAGGGTTGGTAGCAGCTATCGGCGGTACGATAGGCTGGAGCTTGACGGAAAAAGCAAACAGCTTGTGGCAACTGGTTGTCCTGGCCGCCGGCGGGTTTATTATGGCACTGCTGCTCGGCTGGGTTTGGACGATGTACAACAGCCTCATCAATCTCCACCATATGGTAGAGCGGAGCTGGTCGCAGGTGGACGTGCAACTCAAGCGGCGGTATGACCTGTTTCCCAATTTGGTAGAGACTATCGAAGGTTACCGTGCTTATGAAAGCGAAATACAGAAGTTGCTGGCAGAAATACGCACCCAGAAGGAGACAACACCCCCCGGCATAAAGGGGCCTGATTTCAAAGGGGTTGCACCGATGTTAAATTTGATAATCGAGCGCTATCCAGAGTTGAAAGCCAGCGAATCTTTCTTGAAACTCCAGCAGTCACTGGTAGATGCGGAGCAGCGCATTGCTCTGGCTCGTGGTTACTTTAATGATATTGCTACCTTCTATAACACCCGGCTGGGTATTATACCCGACCGGTTCGTGGCTGTTCTGGCTGGACTTCATACACAGAATTTAATGGCCGCTGCCGACTTCGAACGGGCTCCCATTCAGGTCCGACTGGCGGAGTGAGTTCCTCGAATTTAGCTTGAAAATTTTGGTGGAGCTGGAGGGATTCGAACCCTCTACCTGTCGCCTCAGGCGACCGCCCCCCCCTGTTTACTCCCGCCGCGGGCGCACTGGTGGAGCTGGAGGGATGCGAACC
>JACQOM010000137.1 GCA_016202525.1 Chloroflexota bacterium
CTGCCATTTACCAGACGGCTCATGGCGTTATCGGGGTCAATTGCCCAGCGAATTCCTTTGCGGATGTGGTAAATGATAGTTTCTTCATCAGGCGTTTCCCAACTCTCCGCTATTTCACCGGTCTGGACGATAGTAGGAGTAGTCCAGTCATAGAAGTCGGCTTCACCGGTGCCGGCCGGTCCTTTAGCCCAGTCTCCGGTCATGATTGACATGTTGGTTTGAGCGTAGGTATTGGCGTTAACACGGCCCCGGTAAGCATCATCAAAGACAATCTGTTCAATTGGCACAGCGAAGGTAAATACCCCGCCATACTTGGGCTTTTCCGCTATAGGGGCCGGTGCTGTTGGTGCCGCGGGTGTTGTTGGCGCTGTCGGCGTAGCAGGTGCCGTTGGTGCTTTAGGTGTCGCTGGCGTTGTTGGTGTGGTTGGTGCTGCCGGAGCGCAGGAAGACAGCACTAAGGATAACACTACCAGACTACTTAACAAGAACGAAATAACTTTTCTTTTCATTTGCTTACCGTCCTTTTAATTGAGAGCTTTCCTTTTGTTAATAGCCGACCGACCTCAAGCATCAGACAGCTCATTGAAAATGTTGATGGTATCATACACAATATGGACTAATGCGTTAGACTATAATACTGTAATGTAAGAATGTCAAGACAAAATGCGAATATCCGACGAATAGAGCGAGACGTTATATTATATGAGCAAAATATACAATATTGACGAAACAGATAGACGATTAAATAAATTAATGGGGCTGGATATATGGCGGGCGGCCATTAAGGTACTGGTAAAGCGTTCGGTGTAAGCCAGACTGCAGTCAGGCGCAGACGGCAACAGCTACTCCCGTCCAGCAACAGTTCTAAAAGCAACCCCCCACATTCCGAACGCCCGCATCACTTTTCAGCAATTATCCCCGAATTTTCTGTCAGTCAGCCTGTAAAGAAAAAAACTAAGTATAACTACGTATTGTTACACAAGGGCTGATAGCTGAAAATAGATAATAGGAGTTACAAGAATCTGCTTAATCTACGACAAGTTGTTGTCACTATGGGAAGGAGGGTTCAAATAATATGACAAGGAAAATTACTATTGCTACGGTAGCTTTCATATTGCTATTATCGCTCGTCCTGGCTGTTACTAACGTCAACGCTCAAGTAGGGAATCTCGACCCCGCGGCGGTGCGAGCGGCCGCCAAATTAGCCGGACTGGATAGCCTGCGCCGCCTGGCAGTTCCACAGGTGAACAACATGGGTGATTTTATCAATCCCGGTCCGGGAGCCAAGAGCATGGCAGTGATGCTAGGGAAAGCACTTTTCTGGGACACCCAGGTAGGTAGTGACGGTCTAGCTTGCGCCTCCTGTCATTATCAGGCTGGCGCTGATACCCGGACTAAGAACCAGTTAAACCCGGGACTTAAAGCCGGGGATAACACTTTCGGCAACTCTACCATAACCGGTGTCAACGGCTGGCCTCAGTTCAAGCCAAACTACCAGCTCAATAAGAATGATTTCCCCTTCCATCAGGTTGCCGACCCGCAGAGAGAAGACTACAACCACCGTGTTATTACACATGATACCAATGATGTGGCCTCTTCCCTGGGTGTCTTCAAGGCAAACTTCGGGGGTATTGTCCCCGGTCAGCTCACCGATAACGGTACAGCGGTTGCCGACCCTGTTTTCAATGTCGCTGGCGTCAATGTGCGCCGGGTCGAGCCGCGCAACACGCCCAGCGTCATCAATGCCGTATTCAACGTCGACAACTTTTTTGATGGCCGGGCAAGAAACCAGTTTAACGGCATAAATCCTTTCGGTCCCCTTGATTCCAGTGCTACCATCCTGGTCAGTGACAACGGCACACTGCAGCAAATAGCGGTTAACATTCCTAACTCTAGCCTGGCTTCTCAGGCGGTAGGTCCACCCTTGAGTGACCTGGAGATGTCATATGTCGGGCGTACCTTCCCGGATGTGGGCAAGAAGATGCTGGCGGCGCGGCCGCTGGCTTTCCAGAGGGTACACCAGGAGGATAGCGTTCTTGGCTCGGTCTCCAGGGACGGACAGAGCTTAAACGGACTGACCTTTGCCACCTACGCCGAGATGGTCCAGACCGTTTTTCAGTCCAAATACTGGGACTCCACCAAGATTATTACCTTTAACCCGGACGGAAGCCGGGTATTCCATAACGCGACCGAGAACGTGACTGGATACAGCCAGATGGAAGCCAACTTCAGCCTGTTCTTCGGAGTGGCAGTTCAGGCATATGAGTCCACACTGGTATCAGACCGGGCACGCTTCGACCTCTTCATGGAGGGAGATAACTCTATGCTTACCCAGGACGAGATGGCCGGTCTCCTTACCTTCATTAATGAAGGCACGCTGGCACAAAAGGCAGACCCCGTCTTTATCGACATCAGCCAGGGCTCCTGCACTAGCTGCCACGGTAGTACACTGTTCAGCGATGCCACCTTTGCCGGGATGGGGATTGAGGGACCCATCGAACTGGAACTTGCACCGATTATGATTGATGGCACCGTCAGAATCGGCACGGAAACGGTATTGCTGGACAACGGCTTCTATAATATCGGCGTCCGGCCCGTCAGCGAGGACCTCGGGAGAGGTGACAGCATCCTGGGCAGACCGCTGTCTGCCACCCGCCAGGCTCTATTGGGCATCCCCTTCGCCCCGCGACTGCCTGCCGGTGCACCATCGAACGCAAGGGCGGCCGTGGACGGCGCCTTCAAGGTGCCCATTCTGCGCAATGTTGAGTTGACCGGTCCCTATTTCCATACCGGCTCCTACAGTACCCTCAGGGATGTCCTTGACTTCTATCACCGGCATGGCGACTTCGGCGATGTCAATATTGCCAATCTGGACTCTCCCCTGGCCAACATTAGGCTGGATGCCAGAATCGGTCCTTCAGGGCAAGACCTGGATGCCGACCAGTTGATAAAGTTCCTGCTGACGCTGACCGATGACCGGGTACGCCGGGAGATGGCGCCTTTCGACCATCCCCAGCTTTTTGTGCCTGACGGCCACCCTGGTGATTCCATCAGCATCACTCAATTCGACGTGGTCAACGGAGTAATGAAAGCCAGGGACACCATGCTGGAAATACCCGCAATAGGCCGTAACGGTAGGGAAGTAGTCCCCCTTGCGCCGCTTCAGCCCTTCCTGGGTTCGAGTGCTATCCAGGCAACTGCCATCAGACTTCAGGCAGGATGGAATACAATGTCGACACCCATCCGGTTACACTCCTCCATGGATACTTGGGGTGAGTTTGTCGCTCGTGTCGGACTGAGTTACCAAGCGGCCTACTCGTGGAACGGAAGCGCTTTCCAGGTCGTTGCTCCTGACTACGTTCTGTCGCCGCTCGATGCCATCTTTGTGCAGGCAAACACACCGGCCACGATAGAAATCATCCCCTATGAAGGTGTCTCGTCGCCACCCAGTAAAATGCTAACCCCCGGCTGGAACCTGGTCGGGTCGGCTTTCCTGGATGCGCAAATGCCGGCAAAGGACGCCCTGGTTTCCGCCTTCTTCGTCCCCAATAACCTGGTACCCAACACGCTCCCGCTCTGGGGATACAGCCAGGTGGTCAGCCCATCCGTTAACTCGCTAGGATGGACCTACATCCGGGATTCTCTTACCATTCCCAATATGATACTCGGTGAAGGTTACTGGGTGAACATGGTCAATGCCGGACAGATAAGCGGCTTTACCTCGACCCCGCTGCAGATACGATAGCCGGAGTTTAGGGAGGCTACGGCTTACACTGTAGCCTCCCAACCATAAACGAGGACACATGAAGGTAAGAACCGCTAAACTTAAACCGTTTGAAACTGTCATTCCAGCGAAAGCTGAAATCCAGAAGGAAGCGAGAATAGCTTCCCCACCAGACCGGGTTGACAGCCCCCGAGGTTCCATAAGAAGGAAATATCGCCAGCACCCCATACTAGCGGCGCTAGTGGCGCTGTCCATGCTATTTTCTATGCCTGTGGCAGTCAATGCAGTACCCTCATTACCTCACGGCTTCTACGGCACCGTAAAAATAAACAATGCCGATGCGCCGGTCGGCACCACCATCGAGGCAAGAGTACCAGGGGTAGTGAATGATATAACCAACCCGTACGTTACCATCGAGATTGGCAAATACGGTAGCGCTAACCCTCTGGCGAACAAGCCTCGACTCGTGGTCCAGGGCGACATCGCTGAAGGTGCTATCATTGAGTTCTTTGTTAACGGCGTCAAAGCCAGTGAGACTGCTGCCTGGCATTCCAGCCAAACCACAGCACTGAACCTGACGACCGGGACTTCACCAGCCATCACTCCTATCGCCCCTACCATAGTCACGGCCGGTGTAACCGACATTACCACCAACTCAGCCACCATATTCGGCACTCTAAGCAGTCTCGGCACCGCCACCACGGTAAATGTCTCATTTGAATATGGCATAACCACCGGATACGGCAGCACCACTCCACCTCAGCCCAGGACCGCTATCGTCACTTTCGGCACCACCATAGCCGGCTTACTGCCGGGTACTCTCTATCATTACCGGGCAAAAGCAGATGGTGGAACACAAGGCTCAGCTATCGGGGCAGATATGACCTTCAGCACGTCTGTTCCGGGAACAATAGCACCTGCAGTTGTCACTGACAACGCCACCAATGTCACCGCTAACTCGGCTATATTAAATGGCAACCTGACCAGTCCTGGCACAGCTACATCAATCGACGTATCTTTTGAATGGGGAACAATCTCCGGGGGACCTTATCCCAATTGGACCGACCTCCAGGCAAAAACAACAGCCACCACATTCACATCTTCAATCACCGGTTTAACACCAAATACATCCTACTTTTTTAGAGCTAAGGCGAACGGTGCTACTCATGGCACAAGCTTCGGAACCGAGAAGAGCTTCGTTACTCTGGCCACATCCATCACCGTTGGAGGTGCAGGCGGTGGTGGAGGGGGAGGTGCCTCATCACCTGTCAGCAGTGTTAAGCTAGAGGGATTATCCGGTGATAAAGAAGTAAAAGTCGATTCTTCCGGAAAGTCGCAAAACGCCTACCAACTGCAAGACCCGGGAGGAAAGTTAAACGTGGCTATTCCCGCAGGTACGAGCCTGAAGAATGCCTCTGGCAGCCCGCTAACCACCATATCCTTAACAACACCGACCACATTGCCTCAAGCACCATCACTGAACACTATAGTTATAGCCAGAGAACTGGGCCCGAGTGGCGCAACCTTCGTTCCACCCCTCACTCTGACATTAACCTACAATGAATCAGAGTTACCAGCTGGAGCCAGGGAGACGGAGATGGTCATTGCTTACTGGGATGGGTCAAAATGGATTGGCCTGCTGACAACCGTAAACGCTGATGCTAATACTGCCATAGCCGCAATAAGCCACTTCACCATATTCGGTCTTCTGGCTAAAGTAGAATCTGGCGGACCGTCTCTCATCTATACGCCCGCACCTCCAACGACTCCTGCGTCTGCTCCTGCGCCCACAGTAACGCCCACAGCTCCCGGGCCGCCTCTACCCCCATCTGCGCCACAACCCCTGACGTCACCAGGCGAGACAAACGTGGGATTAGTAAGCGGACTTTTCGCCGCGATGATAATCGGGGTTACCCTCTTGGTCCTCTTCATAAAACGAATGCTGGCTAGGTCCTGAAGTTAAGGGTTTAACCCTCCCCAGTCAAGCTCAGACCCAACAGTACCGGGAGTATTCAGTGGCTTCGCTGGGTAACAACATCCACCAGTGCCGGTTGTTTCTTATCCCTGACAATCCTGACCGCTTTCTTTAAAGCCGGCAGCAGGTCATCAGGATTCTCGATAGGGCCGACTCCGTAAACACCGAAGGAGCGCGCCAGGCTGGCATAGTCTACGTTCGGGTCTTCGATTCGGGTACCGATAACCCTGTTACCGAGCGGGCGTTTCCTGTATCTGGCTACCATCTCCTGGTGCAGCTCACTATTATAATAGGAACGGTTGTTATTCATGATAACCAGCAACGGTATCTGATGGTGGGCCGCCGTCCACAGTCCGGCCGGCGTGAACAAAAAGTCACCGTCCGGCTGAAAATCGATACACAGGCGACCCTCCGGCTGGTGCGCCAGCGCGGCCCCCAGCGAATGTCCCAGTCCACCCCCCAGTCCCACCGAGCCGATATACTGATAAGGCTTCTCCCAGTTCCAGAGGCGACGTGTCCAGCCGTTGATGTCTCCGTTGACCAGAGCCCAATCCTCATCTTTTACCACTTCCCATACCTGTTTTACCAGCCAGGGAATGCGGATTGGAACCTTACCCTGTTCGTCTTCAGCCGTTTTCTGCCATTGTTTGCGGAGCGCCTGATGCTTGCCTTTGAGACTGGCGAATCTCTTTTGTAGTTCTGTTTGTCTTTTCCTGGTCAGCAACCTTCGGCAGGCTTCAGTAAGAACCGGCAACGCCAGCGCCGTATCGGCGGCAACCGGTATGTCTGTCGCCACCAGCTTGCCATAGGCTTGAGACCAGCTCTTCATCCCCAGGTGTTGTAGAGTAAAATGCACCACATGACATTTTTCAGGCAGCAGGTTGACACTTTGCCTCGTCTCCCATTCTGCAGTATTCAGAAATCGGGACAGATTGTGGACATCCAGCGCCAGGACCACATCGGCTTCCTTAACTAGTTCCCTCTGTGCGCCGGTAAGGTCGAGGGGATGGGTACTGGGGAAGTTAAACCGCCCGCCGGCATCGACAACAGGCAATGCCAGAAGCTCGGCGAGTTCCACCAATGAGGCTACTGCCTCCGGGTTTCTGCCCATGAAATCGGCGATAACCACCGGATTTTCCGCCTCCACCAGCAATCTGGCCACGCGGTCGATTGTGGCTGCATCCACTTGCGGCGATGACGGATTGGGATAGCGCTTTATTTCAGGTAATGGCACTTTATTGGTCAGTAGCTCCTCCTGCAATCCGGCATCGAGACAGACATAGACCGGTCCCTGGGGGTCGGTAGCCGCTATCTGGTAAGCCCGGATGAAAGAGTCGGGGACACTGGCCAGGCTGCTCGGCTGGTCATCCCACTTTACATAATCCCGAACCACATTTCCCTGAATCAGCGCAGTATGCATCCAATCTATCCCCGGCCGCCTCTTCTCGATATCCATCGGCCCAGTACCGCCGATGACCACTATCGGAGAATCATCTATCCAGGCGTTATAAATGGCCATGGTACCGTGAAGTAAGCCCAGCACATTATGCAGAAGGGCGGCGATAGGCTTACCGGTAACTTTACCGTACCCGTGAGCCATTGCCACTGCTATTCCTTCATGAGCACAGAGAATTATCTCCGGCCCTTTGTTTCCCAGGTGATTCACAATAGAGTCATGAAGCCCCCGATAGCTCGACCCCGGCATGGTAGCAGCATACTTAATATCCAGAATACGCAGCATGTCTGCCATTAAGTCAGAACCATACTGGGCCGGGGAACCTTTCGCGCTCATACTTATACCTGCCTTCTTCTGATTTTTGTGCCTGCTCAAGTCACGAACAAAGTACCGTAACTGCCACCGAAATGTCAAATCCGACACTTTGATTAATTGTCTACCTTTTTCATAAAGATTATATATTATGCTTACATGATATACTAACCTGCTCGATTTACCGGATGCTCACCATTTTGCCTTGACAAATGTGTTACCGTAGCATTATAGTCTAAAGCATCAGTTTTGTGACTCAATTAGTTATCTTTTAACTTATAAAACACATATCCAGTTTCCTGAAGGAGGTGAGAATGGCGATATTCAGTAGCCAGCCCAACCGACCTTGTCAACGGAAACAGTGTGTTGCGACAACAAATCATTCCATCGCTTTAAATACCAGACTAACCCTCTCCCGTAACCAGAGTTCTGGGTTTTAATCCGCCTGCGTAATGGCGTCATTTTCATAAAAGAGAAAACAAAGAGTCTCAATTAAAAAGGAGGGGAAAGATGAAAAGGAAGATTATCTGGTTATTATTTAGTAACCTGGTAGCATTATCGCTTGTGCTGGCAGCCTGTGCCCCGGCAGCACCGACTGCGCCAGCAACACCAACGACACCGACTACACCGGTAACTCCCATAGCCCCAACAACTCCTACCTTACCTGCAGCGCCCGTGGCTGATATGGTGAAGGTCACGCTGAAGAAGCTGGACGGTACATTTATGGATAAAATGATGGAGAAGCCGAAGTATGGCGGAGCCTACACCACCGTTCTCGACCAAGAGCCCCAGTCTTTTGACCCGGCTTTGGCCAGCGTCAGCGCTGCGTTTCACAATCAAACTAACGACCGTTTAATAGCGTATGACTGGACAAAGGGACCGACCGGCACCGGTGAGACTACCTTCAATATTACCTTAGACGTGCTGACCTACCAGACAGGTTTCCTCGCTGAGAGCTGGGAGACCCCTGATGATGCCACTATTATCCTCCATCTCCGCAAAGGGGTCCACTTTGCTCTCGACCCGAACAATGAAGCCAGCCGGCTGGTGAACGGCAGAGAGCTGACCGCAGATGATGTGGTATTTGCCTGGACACGGAACTTTTCCGATATACCTAAAAATTACTGGCGTGCCAGACAGCTACCGGCAGAATGGCCGGTATCCGTAACGGCACCGGATAAATACACGGTCATCGTCAAGTCAAATCCAGGATACATCGGCACCGTAATTTCCCAGGTCGTTACCTGGCATATGATATACCCGCCTGAGCCGGTAAAGAAATACGGGGACCTGCGAGACGCGAAAAACATGGTAGGTTCAGGACCATTTATTCTGAAAGACGTCGTTCCCGCCAGCAGCGCCACTTTCGTCAGGAATACCAACTACTGGCAGAAAGACCCCTTCTTCCCGGAAAACCAGCTACCCTATGTCGATACCCTTAAGTATCTGGTCATAACGGACCCGTCTACTTTAATCTCGGCAGTGCGTACCGGTAAGGTTGACAATCTCTTCCAAAAAAGAATGGTCAGCCCAGACGACAGGAAAAGTCTATTGAAGACTAACCCGCAGATGCAGTTCAAAAATTATTTGTTCAACCCCATGATTCTCAAGCTTGTCATGAATAACCCACAGTTACCCTGGTCTGACATCAGGGTCAGGCGGGCACTCAATATGGCCATAGACCGGGAGGCGATAGCCCGCGATTACTATGGGGGTGAGGCTAATATTATGGGCGCGCCGATATCACCCACTGAGTTTCCCCAGATGTTCACTCCGCTTAAGGAGCAACCAGCATCAGTTCAGGAGATGTACACCTACAACCCAGATAAAGCCAAGAAACTGCTGGCTGAGGCCGGCTATCCCAACGGCTTCAAGATGAAGGTGGAAACCTCAACAAAATTTGATGTTGACCTGCTACAGCTCGTCAAATTCTACTTTACGAAAGTTGGTGTTGACCTGCAAATTGCTATCAAAGAAGATGCCGTCTTTACTTCCATGCAGGCAGGTAGAACAGTTATGGAGGCGGGCTGGGACTCCTTCGATGCTGATGGACCTTACGCCTATCACTACTGGACGCCATCGGACCCCCAAGCCTACGGCCAGATTCTAGACCCCGTGCACCTCAATTACCTTATGAAGGCACGTGACGATACGATGAAGGTCTTTATGTTTAACGAAGCCGCTGCCTGGCCAATCATGAAAAAGTTTTTTGTCTATGTTATGGA
>JACQOM010000138.1 GCA_016202525.1 Chloroflexota bacterium
AAATTTTTCTTTGATGGCGTTGTCGGTTACCGATTGGTATCCGGTATAGACATTCGGCAGGCAGCCCAGGTCGCAAGCGCCCTGGACATTATTCTGGCCCCTCAGGGGATTAACCCCGCCGCCGGGCTTGCCGATATTCCCGGTGAGCATCGCCAGATTGGCTATCGCCAGCACATTATCAGTGCCGTGGGTGTGCTGGGTGATGCCCATGGCATAGAGAATTGTTGCTGGCTTATTGGTGGCGTACATCCGGGCTGCTTCAACTATTTTTTGTTTGGGAAGTCCGGTAAGCCGCTCCACTGAATCAAGGTCGAAATTCTTTAAAGAAGCCTTAAAAGCGTCGAAGTTTTCACAGCGTTTCTCTACGAAAGAGGCATCATACAGATTCTCGTCGACAATCACCCGCATCATGCCCATCAGCAGGGTAACATCACTACCCGGGCGCTGGCTCAGCCAGAGGTCGGCATTGCGGCACAGGCCGATTTCCCGGGGGTTGGCGACAATCAGTTTCCCCCCTTTATCTCTAGCTCTCTTTACCTCTAATGCGATGACAGGGTGAGTTGAGGTGGTATTGGTGCCGATAGCCAGAGTACAGGCGGCGTCCCCGATGTCACGGATAGAGTTTGTCATTGCGCCGCTTCCGAAAGCCGTGGCCAGACCGGCCACAGTAGCAGAATGTCACAGCCGGGCACAGTGGTCGATATTATTGGTGCCTAACACCGCCCGGCCCAGTTTCTGTATAACATAGTTGTCCTCGTTGGTGGCTTTAGCCGAAGCGATTATGCCCAGTTCATTCGGCTTATAACCAGCCAGTTTGCGGGCAACTAATTCCAGTGCCTCATCCCAGGTGGCTTCGACAAACTTGCCGTCTCGCTTTATCAGAGGAGAGGTCAGGCGGTCCGGGTGGTGGACAAATTCCTGGATGCCAAAGCGGCCTTTGACACAGGCCTGGCCCCGGTTCACCTCGTTTGCTTTGTTCGGGGTAACTTCAATTATCTTGCCATTTTTAATCTGCAGTTCCAGTTGGCAGCCGACCCCGCAATAAGGACAGGTTGTCAATACCGTGCTGTCAGCACAGCCGCCTTCCCACTTTCGGCTTCGTTCCACCAGAGCTCCGGTAGGGCAGGCATCCACGCAGGCTCCGCAGAATTGGCAGCCGGAGTCCTGTAGAGAGCCGTCGAAAGCAGTCCCGACCAGTGTCTGACTGCCTCGGGAGGTGAAGGCTATTGCCGCCGCTCCCCTTATCTCCTGACAGACACGAACACACCGTCCGCACAGGATGCACAGGTTGTAATTACGGTCGAAGAAGGGGTCTTCGGTGTGGATGGGAAGCTCCCTATACGTGTAAGGCAGCTTGACCTCATCCAATTTTACATAATCGAATACCGTTTGGAGTTCACAGCGCTCGTTTTTGGGACAGGTTACACAGCGCTCGGTTACAGAAACGTTGCGCAGACAGATATCGAGGGGGCTGCACCGCTCTCTGCGGTTGCAGACAAGGCAGCTATGAGGATGCTCCGATAAAATCAGCTCAAGGACGCCCTTCCGGAACTGCTGAAGTTGGTCGGTATTCGTCTTCACCACCATGCCGTTATCCGCCGGTGTCGTGCAGGCAGTGGGGAAACCGCGCATCTTCTCGATTTCCACGACGCACATACGGCAGCCGCCATAAGGCGTCAGGGGTTCGTAATAACATAAGGTCGGGATATATATGCCAGCCTTTTTGGCGGCCTGGAGCACGGTCATCCCTTCATTAGCTTCGATTAGCTGGTCGTTGATAGTTAACTTAATCATTCGGCATCTAACCTCATCAAAAATCCAGGGTTTAAGTCCTGGCAGCTACCCTTGGTTTTACCGTTACCGGGATTGGTTGGTCGGGAACATTTATCTTCTCTCCGGAAACTTTCACCACGGCGCTGAAGCGCTCAGGGCAAACACTAAGACAGGTGTTACATTTGGTGCACTTACTCTGGTCAATGACGTGTACCATTCTTTTGTCCCCGGCGATAGCCTGAACCGGGCAATTCCTGAAGCAAATCTGGCACCCCTCACATTTGTCGGGGAGAATGTAGTAATTGATTAGTTCCTTACAGGCTAATGCGGGACATCTTTTCTCGTTAATATGGGCTTCATATTCATCGCGGAAGTAGCGCAGTGTTGTTAGAGTCGGATTAGGCGCTGTCTGTCCCAGCCCGCAGAGTGAGGTGGACTTGACCAGTGTGGCTAACTGCTCAAGGGTGGCGATATCAGCTGGCTCGCCTTTGCCTCTGGTGATACGCTCCAAGATAGTCAGCATTTGCCTGGTGCCGACACGGCAGGGGACGCACTTGCCACAGGATTCGTTTTGAGTAAAAGAAAGGAAGAATCTGGCCATATCAACCATGCAGGTAGTTTCATCAGCTACCAGCATACCTCCCGAACCGATTATGGAGCCTGCCTGGGCCAGGTTTTCGTAATCTACAGGCAGGTCTTTTAAACTGGCTGGCAGGCACCCGCCTGAAGGTCCTCCAGTCAGCAC
>JACQOM010000143.1 GCA_016202525.1 Chloroflexota bacterium
AGGTTCATGGCGACTAACGGAATCTCAAAGGCACCGGGCACCCAGGCAACATCGATATCGCCTTCATTAACCCCGTGACGAAGCAGAGCATCCTGAGCGCCTTCCAGCAGCTTTCGTGTAATAAACTCATTAAAACGGGAGACAACCACCCCGAATTTTAGCCCTTTCCCCAGTAAAGCACCTTCAAAAAGCTCGCCCATTGCTTCCTCCTTTATTATGTAGTTATTTGTTGTCCATGCCGGGTATTTCTAAAAGGTGACCCAGCTTTTTCCGTTTCGTCTCCAGGTAACGGATATTATGCGGATTAGGCACGACGACAATGGGTACTATCTCTACCACCTGCAGGCCATACCCCTCCAGGCCAATCACCTTTTTCGGGTTGTTGGTCAACATGCGGATTTTATGCAGGCCCAGGTCAGCCAGTATCTGGGCACCGATGCCATAGTCCCGCAAGTCTGCTTCAAATCCCAGTGACAGATTGGCTTCCACCGTATCCAGCCCCTTGTCCTGAAGAGCATAAGCCCGAATCTTATTATGGAAGCCGATACCCCGCCCCTCCTGCCTCATATACAGAAAAACGCCCCGCCCTTCTTTGGCGATGTCTCTCATCGCCAGTTCCACCTGCTCGCCACAATCGCAGCGCAAGCTGCCAAAGACATCTCCTGTAAGACACTCGCTATGAACACGAACCAGCACCGGCTCTTCAGTAGAGATATCCCCCATCACCAGTGCTATATGCTCGTGCGGGTCGATATCACTTTTATAGGCAATAGAGATAAAGTCGCCGTATTTGGTCGGCAATTTCGCCTCGGCCACCCGCTGCACCAGCTTATCATGACGCCAGCGGTAGGCAATAAGGTCAGCCACGCTGGTAATTTTCAGTCCGAATTTCTCGGCGATTACCTCCAGTTGCGGCATCCGTGCCATAGTACCATCTTCATTCATAATCTCGCAGAGAACTCCGGCCGGATAGAGCCCTGCCAGTCTGGCCAAGTCGACGGCAGCTTCCGTTTGCCCGGCCCGTACCAGGACACCGCCATCCCTGGCACGTAATGGGAACATATGCCCGGGCATCAGCAAATCCTCAGGTTTGGTCTTCGGGTCGAGGATAGCCTGTACTGTCCTTGCCCTATCTGCCGCCGAAATACCAGTGCTGGTACCATGTTTAGCTTCAACTGATACGGTGAAGGCGGTGGTGAACTTCGAGGTGTTATCCATCACCATCATCGGAATATGTAACTCATCAAGCCGTTTACCGGTAACAGGCACACAGATGAGCCCCCGGCCGTTAGTAGCCATAAAGTTAATCGCTTCCGGAGTCACCTTCTCGGCGGCGATAATCAGGTCGCCCTCGTTCTCCCGGTCCTCATCATCGACGACAATGACGAACTTGCCCGCTTTTATCTCCTCGATAGCCTCAGCAATAGTCGATAATCCCATATGAACTCTCCCATTGAAAACAGAATAAGGCTAGCTCACCAGAAACCCGTGCTCCTGCAAGAAATCCATAGTTATAGTGGTACGTTTGGACTGGCTGAGCTGCTCTACATACTTGGCAATAATATCTACCTCCAGATTAACCGTGTCCCCCACCCGCTTGTCCTCCAGAGTAGTGTGCCGGCGGGTATAGCCGACAATAGAAACCTGAAATGAATTGGCATCTTTAGCCACTACCGTTAAACTAATGCCATCAACAGCGATAAAACCTTTCTCGACCGCATAGCCCATCACTTCGGCAGGAGCTTCAATAGTGATTAAGTTCTCCTCACCGCTGCGCCTGATAGAAGCCACTCTACCGGTAGCATCGACATGGCCTTGCACCAGGTGTCCGCCCAAACGTCCCCCTAGAGCCAGCGGACGTTCCAGATTGACCCTATCACCAGCCGCAAGCTGCCCGAGATTAGACCGTTTTATCGTCTCTGACATTATGTCAACAGAAAAGGACTTGGCATCGAAACCGGTTACCGTCAGGCATACCCCGTTGACGGCGATGCTGCCGCCAGGTTCCATATCCTTGAGAACAGCACCGGCAGCAACCACCAGTTTGCCGGATTGAGCTGAGATAATTGCGCCCGTCTCTTCAATAATCCCGGTAAACATCCTTACTCCCCTACGTAGCCGCTAACCATCACATCTTCACCGAACTTTTCTACACTGACACGCTTCAGCCTGGCGGCATCGAATACTCTGTCCACCCCTACCCCCTCTACCGCCGTTCTGGCTCCCTCTCCCCCGATAATAATCGGGGCAATAAAAGCAACCACTTTATCGACAAGCCCGCTGTCGAACAAAGAACCGAGCAGAATCCCTCCCCCCTCCACCAGAACGCTGGTAACCTCCCGCTCAGCCAGGGCTTTTAACAGATGGCGCAAATCAACCGACCCATTTCCCGAAGGTAACTCCAACAGTTCAGCGCCGGCCTGGACCAAAGCCATCTTTTTCTCAGCACCCACAACATCACCCACTGCCAGAAGAACTTTACCCGGCTCGCTGAATATTTGAGCGGTTACCGGCGTCCGCCCCCTGCCATCGACAATCACACGCAGCGGCTGCTTCCTGACCCTGCCACCCCTGTCGCCACAGCGGCGGGTGAGATGGGGGTCGTCAGCGATAACCGTATTGGCTCCGGCCATAATAGCATCGGCAACATACCGTAAACTTTGGACATATTTCCTGGCCTCACGGCCGCTAATCCACTCAGAATCGCCGCTCCTGGTGGCAATCTTACCATCCAGGCTCACGGCAAACTTCACGGTAACAAAGGGCATACCGGTGGTAATATATTTAATGTAGGCTTCATTAATCTCTCTGGCTTCTTCCTCATGCTCACCCACATGCGTCTTGATATCTTCCCTCTCCAATTCATCCACCCCCTTGCCAGAAACCAGGGGATTCGGGTCGAGCATCGCTATGTGGACCTCGGAGATACCGGCGGCAACAATGGCTTGAGTACACGGCGGGGTACGGCCATAGTGGCAACAAGGCTCCAGAGTGACATAGAGCACACCGCCCCGTGCCTTTTCACCCGCCTGCCTTAAGGCCACTATTTCAGCATGCCATGAGCCGGGCGGCTGAGTATAGCCCTGTCCCACAACTTCGCCATCCTTCACCACCACCGCCCCTACCGCCGGGTTAGGGCTGGCCTGCCCCAAAGCCAGCCTGGCCAGGGAAAGCGCCTGTTTCATGTAATCCATCTCACTGCCATTCTAGCACCTACCTTAAAAAAAGTGCAAGAAAAGCTACACGGCATCTAGATCTTTGTGGAAATGACGGCAACCGGCGCGTAGCTCAGGACTTAGAATCATGGAGTAAGGCCGCTGAAGCGTTAAGCTTCTTTAGGTCGCGGCCATATCTTGCAGAGGATATCACCGAGCTTTATGCTCCGTTCCATAATGGACTTCTCGTCCCAATCCTTCGTAGTGTCAAAATATCTATTCAGTCGCAATACCGAGTTTTTGTATTCCTCAAGTTTCAGTACGAATGACCCGTTGCTAGCTGCCGGATTCAAGTACGGATTTAACAAAGTCAGGTTACCCAACGTCTGCAAGGCAGCATTCCGAATCCGTATTGCATCGCCTAATTCGACAAGTTCATCTTTCGCCATCATCGGGTAATCCGCCACTATTGGTGGGATTACCTCGCCTTTCAATGTCCAATATGTTGACCACTTTTGAGGCAGCACGTGCTCAATTTGCAGTCCTTCAGCGATAAAAGTGCTTTCGCTCTTCTTTCCACGCAGTGCAATCTCGAGTCGCTCAAGTATTAGACGGAGAGCAGATATCTTTAGCTCGCTATATATCTTTCGGCTAATCACGTTTTCGAGGACTTCAGCATCGGTAGGCCACCGGCGCGTAGTACCTCCTCCTGCCAACATCAACTTGCACAATGCTGGTTTGACTTGTTCACTTGCTAGATCTCGCAGGCCTCCGATAATCTCGACAAAGAGCTTGTTGTACTCCTTTGTCTCGTCACCAGTAAGAAGACGACGAGCGATAAATGATTCGACAACGAAGAGACATTCAGCCGTTTGCTCCGCGTTCAACCCTGCATCCAATTCTAAGTAAAGGATCAGCGGTACTGCCGTTGACACATCAAAATCAGTTAAGATTCTCCGTAAGTCCGTGCTTGGCAACTTCGATGACGGGGACGACTCGTATCTCTGATAAGCGTTACCATACCGAGAAAAATCCGCCAGTTCTTCCCGAAGGGTTGGGTATCTTGGGGGCTGAACGCCAATCCAGCGTTGATATGCCTCATTAACGCGACGAGCATCGACCATTTCACCTGTCTTTGCCATAAGAAAATATCGTAGACCTAAGTCAAGGCGTGAATAAGCACGACCGCCACGCTTGACCTCTGTGCTCCAAAATTGAGTTTCAAATCTGCTCCAGTAGTCTTCAAAAATAGCATCGCGGTCTAGTTTCTCTTTCTCGGCGCGCATGAAGATCAAACTACGTAGCAGATCGGACTGTGAAAGCGGACGCCCCTGGGAATTCAAAGAGTAGAATATCTCTTGGGAATCATCTCCATCAGACAAGGCGATTTCCACCACGCTGAAATCCTGCTGCAAGGCCTGAAGCAAGGCGAATGCGCACTCTTCAGAGGTCTTTCCGATGGTGACAGTTTGTTCAATCCACGACTCAATCATACGTGAAAAATAAAGATAGGCTTCGATGAGTTTGCTTCTTGGTTCCGGCTTACGTTTTCTCGGTAATTTAATCAGTGGATATCGAGCCTCGACAGCGGCTCGGCTCCCTGCTGAGATGATATCCCTGAACACGTCTCTGTTTAGGGTGGTTGGCCAAAGCTTAAATGCCTCCTCGTCAGGACGCTCCATCACATCACGATCAGCGTTTTCGAGGTAACGGGTGGTGGCGCGATCAAGCGTCTTCCAGTCATTCTTGCGCGCGATATCGCGGAAAGAGCAAAAAACTAGCTGTAGGGTAGCTAGCCGCTGTTGTCCGTCAATAACAAGGAATCTCTTGACTTCACGAGGTGAAGTCGGCCTTACACCTTCAATTATCAATGCACCGAGGTAGTGAGCGTTGGACGTGATGCCTTTAAGCTGAAGATCCGCTTTCTCCTCAATGTCTTCCCAAAGAGTTGCCCACTGAGGGTTCTCCTGCCAGATATAGAGACGCTGAAACATTGGTACAACGTACCGTAATTGCGAGTTGAAAAGCGCATCTAGTGATCTTGGATTCGCTTGCATTATGCAAATTATACAACTATTGCCAAACAACAACAAGACATAACTCTTATCAAGAGAAGAGGTTACTAAATGAGCTATCAACCCCACTAGAAGGATTAAGACGGATAGAGTATAATTGGGGTTACAATGGAAAGAAAGCAGCCTGGCAAATGAAAGCTTTTGCCCGTGATGTTCTAACGACACTGATTATAGCCGCCGTAATCTTCTTCGGGTTACAAACCACCGTATACAGTATTATCGTGGATGGCCCCAGTATGAACTATAGCTTCCACGACGGGCAACGCATACTGGTCAGTAAGATTACCTATAGATTACATGAGCCGCAAAGGGGAGATGTAATAATACTGCACCCACCGGCAGAATATGGCCCGCAGTCAATCCCTTTCATCAAACGCATCATCGGTTTACCCGGTGAGTCTGTAGAAATCAAGGATGGAATAGTATATATTCATAAAGAAAATGGCAGCCTCCTTAAACTGGATGAGCCTTACATTACAGAACAGACCAGGCTCCCATTCAAAGGCAATAAAATCCCGCAAAATGAATACTTCGTCCTTGGCGATAACCGCAGAAATAGCGATGATTCTCGTTCTGGTTGGACGATACCACGCCAGAATATCATCGGCAAAGCCTGGATATCTATCTGGCCGCCACAATACTGGGGAATGGCCGCCAACTACCCTTTACCGAACTCAGCAAATAGCCAGACGGAAAATACAAAACCTGACCTTGAGGCCCATTGGCTAAGGACAGGCAATTAATCAGGCACCAGGGGAGGAGAGATGAACGGTACGCAGGAAATATTTGAAAAATCAGGGGCAATACTTCACGGACATTTCCTGCTCGCCTCAGGATTACATTCTCCTATCTACTGGGAAAAGTTCCAGGTGTTACAGTTCCCCAACTATACCGAACAGCTATGCCGCATGATTGCCAATCACTTCCGCAAACAGGAGATTCAGGTGGTTGCCGGGCCAACCACGGGGGGTATTGTTCTAGCCTTTGAAGTAGCCAAACAACTTGGGGTCCGCGGCATATTTGCTGAAAAAGGGAGCGATGGTAAAAGAAGTTTCCAGCGGGGTTTCAGCATTGCTTCCGGAGAACGGGTTCTTATCGTCGATGATATTCTGACTACCGGCG
The DNA here is from genome assembly GCA_016202525.1 of Chloroflexota bacterium. The sequence continues at coordinate 6,353 of JACQOM010000143.1, forward strand.
GCTCGATACGTGAGGTGATAACTCCGGTAAACAATGCTGGCGCCACGCTAGTAGGTATCGGCGTACTGGTCGACCGCTCCGAGCAAAAAATAGACTTCGGCGTCCCTTTCTTTAGCTGTCTCCGCTCGATAACCCCCACCTATCAACCAGCAAATTGCCCCCTGTGCGCCGCCAAAGTACCGCTGGTCAGACTGGGTAGCCGCTGATGAAAGAGAATGGTATATTACTAAAGGACCGGACAAATGGAGATGAGCGATGAACCCCGGAGTCTTAGTTAAATATAAGGATTTCCTGCCGATTACACCCGGGACACCCATGTTCTCACTGGGAGAGGGTGACACGCCGCTGGTCAGATGCAACCGGCTGGAAGGGGAAATCGGCTGCAAGGAACTCTATCTTAAGCTGGAAGGCTGCAACCCTACCGGCTCCTTTAAAGACCGGGGCATGGTGGTGGCCGTAGCCAAGGCGTTAGAGTCCGGCAGCAAAGCCATAATGTGCGCTTCCACAGGTAATACCAGCTCTTCGGCGGCAGCCTATGCCGCCTACTGCGGGCTAACGGCCATTATTATCGTGCCGAAGAACAACATCGCCCCGGGCAAGCTGGCGCAGGCCATTGTTTATGGGGCTAAAATAATCGCTCTGAAAGGAAATTTCGACCAGGCTCTTAGCATAGTGCTCAACCTGACCAAGAAACACCCGGTCACCCTGGCAAACTCGGTCAATCCCAACCGGATAGAGGGACAGAAGACTGCTGCCTTCGAGATTATCGACACCTTAGGGCAGGCCCCTGATTACCTTTTTATTCCGGTCGGTAATGCCGGCAACATCACCGCTTACTGGAAGGGATTTAAGGAGTATCACCAGTTGGGCAATGCCAAAACCAAGCCGGCCATGATGGGGTTTCAAGCCGAGGGCGCTGCCCCTATTGTTCGAGGTCATGTTATCGAGGACCCGAAGACTATCGCTTCGGCAATACGCATCGGCAATCCGGCAAGCTGGCAGAAGGCTACTGCCGCCCGTGACGAGTCCGGCGGTGTTATCGATATGGTCAGCGACGATGAGATTATGGCGGCTCACCGCCTCATGGCAACTAAGACAGGCATCTTCGGGGAGCCAGCCTCAGCCGCTTCTCTAGCCGGACTAATCAAGCTCTCCCAAAAAGGGATGGACTTCTCAAAAAAGAGGATAGTTTGCGTCATTACCGGCAGCGGACTCAAAGATACCGACGCCGTACTTAAAAATGCCGAGCCGTTCATCGAGGCGCCGGCCGACTCCGCCGCTGTAGAAAAAGCTCTAGGCTGGGGTTAATTCCGGTTATTTCTTAAGGCTATTCCAGATTTCAGGAGGGACGCAGTGCTTGACGAAGCTAAGATTAGACAAGCGGTGACAACCATCATTAAAGCCATCGGAGAAAACCCCGCCAGAGAAGGCCTGGTAGATACACCGAGACGCGTAGCTGAGATGTACGCCGAGCTTTTTGCCGGACTGACCATGGACCCCAGAGAAGAACTGAGCGTCGGCTTTGAGGAAGGCCACCGGGAGATGGTAATCATCAGGGACATACCCTTCTACTCGATGTGCGAGCACCACCTGCTGCCCTTTTACGGCATCGCCCATGTCGGCTATATCCCCAATGAACACGGACGTGTCGTCGGTGCCAGCAAACTGGCACGCGTCGTAGAAATCGTCGCCCGGCGTCCCCAGCTTCAGGAGAGAATGACCCGCCAGGTCGCCGAGGCTATTGTTGACGGCATTAAACCAGCCGGAGTTGCCGTTGTCATTCAGGCTGAACACCTGTGCTTAGTGATGCGCGGCATCAAGAAACCGGGAAGCACGGTGGTCACTTCAGCCGTCAGGGGCATCTTCCGCACCAACTCCAAGACCAGAGCCGAGTTTCTCTCCCTGCTTCAGACCAAGTAGACAGCGCTAAGCTACTCTTCTATAGCTACTATCGAGCAGGGAGCAAACCATGCGCCCTTAGCTTTAAACGGAAGAACAATTAGTTTTACCCTTGGCTTGCTAATGGCACCGGTGTTGACCGCTCCGCCTACCGCAGCTAACCCGGGACGGCAATAAGCCCCGAAGGCAGAATGCGCTTTTCCGGTCCTTTTATCCGTGCCATTCACATCACACACATCGTATATAAACAGGTCGCTCCCGTTCGCTACCATAAGCTCCCTTACTTTAGTGGCGCCTTCCTCAGTATAATGGGGCCCCTTTTCCTTATAATCAAGCCCCATCTTGATATACCTCTCGTTATCTCCCCAGCCGGTACGCACCAGAAAAGCATCCCCCTTCTTCGCCTTCGTTTTCTTGAAAGCCTTCTCGACTTCTTCCGGGTCGATAAACTCCTCTTCCTTCTTGGGTATATCTAGAATCACCGCATCCCGGAGCACCAGCCGCTTCAGGTCAACGGTATCCAATCTACTGGGATCACTGCGATATTCTTGCCGATAGCCGGGAAGAAGCAGCCTGGTGCCCGCTTCACAAAAAGAGGTATAAACGTGAAATTGCGAACCACCAGTTGTCCCGCCGGTCATTTGTATCTTGA